>JAKBAL010000436.1 GCA_021809225.1 Pseudomonadota bacterium
GTAGGGGCCGCGGCAATCCAGTCTTTCTTGTTTAGGTTCACTAAGAGGTTCTGGAAGAGCCAAAGCAATCCAATCCAGAAAACCCTAAGTTTCATTCATGATGAGTATAATTATTTTTTGTAAATGGTATTAATAGACATTCAACATCACATCTTGTCATATATGACGCTGGTGGGAAAATCTATTATCTTAATAGGGAATGACTATATTTCATATAAATGGGAAAAATCATTTTGTTTCAGAGGATTGCCTAGATCCTCGCCTGCGCGAGGATGACAAACTGGTTGATCTGAAGTGTGCCGGCTACACCGAACTGAGGCTATGATCTACTTAAACGTAAGGTTGCTTATACCAATTCGCATTCTTTCAATGAGCAGGAAGAATGCGAATTGGTATTAGTGAACAAGCAAAACTACCTACTAAATCCATGTTCCCGCTGGGAAGATCCACCCTTTGCGAATCTCCTTTTAGGAGCCCCTCTTTTAGAAGCCATATTCTCTGAGCCCATTTGCTTTGAAGGTCCATGTTTGGATGGCGAAGAATTTTGGAAAGGTCTTGGTTTTGATCTTTTTCGAGACTTACCTGAACCTGCTGGAGCTGGTTGGCATTGTCCGGTGTGGATAAGTTGATGAATTCTTTTCCATTTCATTCCATCATCGGGTGAAATGAGAGAAAGAGCAGATCCTTCCATGCCGGCCCGTCCCGTACGGCCAATACGGTGAATATAATCTTCAGGGCATTGGGGAAGGTCATAATTTATGACCAGCTGAAGGTGGGGAATATCAAGCCCGCGTGCAGCGATGTCGGTTGCAACAAGGATCCGTTCCTTTTTAAGGTTCCGGAAGTTCCTGATAACTTCGTCTCGTTGGCGTTGCTTTAAATCACCGTGAATAGCTGTTGCAGGATGATTTTGGCGAGAAAGTTTTTCGGCAAGGCGATCGGCTCCATGCTTTGTTTTCACAAAAATAATGACCGAACCCTCACGCTCATTCAATTCTTTCAAAAGGCAAGGAAATTTATCCGAGTTTGAGGTTTGAAGTGTTTCTTGCTTAATCTTTAAAACCGGCTCAGTTGTTGATCCGACGGAAATATGTTCCGCATTGGTAAGATATGCTGCGGCCAAAGTTTTAATGCTGGAGGGCATTGTAGCCGAAAACATGAACGTTTGACGCTCTTTTGGCAGGTGCTGAACAATTTTTTTCAGGGCTTCTGTAAATCCCATATCGAGCATGCGGTCAGTTTCATCAAGGACCAGGAAAGATGTTTCTTCTAGGCGGAGGGTGCGCCTTTGAAGATGGTCATTAATTCGTCCTGGTGTTCCAATGATCAGTCTGGGGCGCTGTTTCAGAGCCGTTAGCTGCTTATACATTGACTCACCACCGATGAGGAGAGCTACTTCAAATTTTCTTCCCAAAAGCGCACGAGCACTTGCCTGGATTTGAGCTGCAAGTTCGCGTGTGGGGGCTAGTACAAGAGCCGATGCACGGGGACTCTTTAACAAATTTGTAATAAGAGGAAGGAGGTAGGCAATGGTTTTGCCAGTTCCCGTTTGGGCGGATGCCAAAATATCGCGCCCTTTAAGGGCAGGTGGAATCGCCGCTGCCTGTATGGGGGTGGGAGTCGTAATGTCCATCCGTTCAAGGGATTCAATCAGAAAAGAGGGGAGTTCAAAAGATGTAAAAGTTGTCATGGAGTTACCAGTCTATAAGAAGATTAAAGAATTTAAATTACATGTAGTGGGTAATTTTAGAAATAGCTAGGGTTTTATTTTTTTTGTACGAAGAAAGTCCCCCTTCTCTCGCATTATCTTCTCTGAAAAGAGGTAACCTCCTAGAAAACTCTCAAAATGTTATCTTCTAAAAAATGATGGGTAGCGAGAGTTTCCGAAAAATTTTTATTCAACCTTATTGTATAGTTATGTTTAATATGTTAATGCTTTCCATATGAGTACTTAAAATGTTTTTTTGAGACAGAGCCTCAAGACTAAAGCTCTACTCTCCAATAATTTACACAAAATTCTCCTTAACATATCTAAAGCCTGTGCGAAAAAATACTTTTTAAATCTATTGAGTTTGTTGTAAATCTATTGAGTTTGTTGTATTTTAAATCTCAGCGAGAATTGCTGAGGCAGACTTGACAAGATTCAAGTAAAAACCTATACTATTATTAGGAGTACTTTTTTATTGGTGTGGTGCATGAAATATCATTGGTTTAATTTTATAAATAAAAGTAAGGTACTAGCTAAGCTTTTAGCTATTGTTACCATTTTTATATTAGGTTCTGAATCCAGTGAAGCAGCTCGTCCTGCCCGCAAACAATCAGTAACAACCACAAAACGAGCAGCGGCGAAGACGGCTCAACTAAAGGCAGCAGCCCTTAAGAAGCAACAGCAACAAAAAGTAGTAGTTTCTAGAAAGAAAGTAGCCGCTCCTCAGAAGAAAGTAGCCGCTCCTCAGAAGAAAGTAGCCGCTCCTCAGAAGAAAATCGTAGCTCAACAAAAGGCTGCTGCTCAACAGAAGGTTGCTGCTCAACAAAAAGCTGCTGCTCAACAGAAGGCTGCTGCTCAACAGAAGGCTGCTGCTCAACAGAAGGCTGCGGCTCAACAGAAGGCTGCGGCTCAACAGAAAGCTGCGGCTCAACAGAAGGTTGCTGCTCAACAGAAAGCTGCGGCTCAACAGAAGGCTGCAGCTCAACAGAAAGCTGAAGCTGAACA
>JAKBAL010000437.1 GCA_021809225.1 Pseudomonadota bacterium
CAAACGAACACCTCCAGGCCCAAAAGCAGGAGCATTCCCTTTTTCAATGCCTTGTTTAACAAGTCGGCGCTCAAAAATTTGTTCAATAAAGCTAGCATAGTTTAAACCATCTGTAGGTAAAATCATTTCTTTGCCTGAACTTGGTGTTACAATGTAAGGTGTTACAAGAATTACAAGTTCAGAATCTCCTCTTTGAAAAGCGTTAGAACGAAAAAGAGCCCCTAGAACAGGAATTTCACCTAGTCCAGGTAAGGAACTTATGCTTGCGATAATCTGGTTTTTCAAAAGTCCTCCAATGGCAAAAGTTTCGCCACTGCCCAACTGAATGGTCGTCTCTGCTCGACGTGTTAAGATTCCAGGGACTGTCGTGCCTTGAATCGTAATACCCGTTGTAGGATCAAGCTCGCTCACCTCTGGTCGAACATGGAGGCTAATTAAGCTCCCATCCAAAACCGTTGGTGTAAAAGCAAGACTTACACCATAATTTTTAAAATCAATCGTAATATTTCCTAACTGTTGAGGAACAGGATAAGGAAATTCACCCCCTGCAAGGAAGCTCGCAGTCTCTCCTGAAATGCACGTCAGATTTGGTTCGGCCAAAACAGTCAACAAATTATCTTGCGCTAGCAAATCAATGGCTGCGTTTATGTTAACTTTCGAGTTATGGTATCCAAAACCAATAGTACTAACTTCAAGCCCTGGAATCACTTGAGCTGGCTGAGTTATACTTGTAACATCATTTGTCAGAATAGGAAGGGCTGTAAAAGGTGCACGATTAGCTAAAGCCCCAAATTTAAAGTTTCCATTATTAAAAACAACAGATTGCCAATCAAAGCCGAGTTGATTAAGAACAGATCTCGCCACCTCGGCAACTTTAACGCGTAAGTTAATCTGCACCGGAGGCCTTATTGTGAGGCGATTGATGACCACTTGATCAGAGGTGCCCGAGTTTTTGTCGGATCCTTTTGCTTTTTTAATGAACTTATCAGCCAAAGATCTTATGTCTTCCGCAACTTTAGGAGAATCTACCATGCCTTCCAAAAGAATACCTCCTGGAACAACCTTCAGCTCCACAAGCCCATGAGGATCATATACAGCTATCAACTCTTTTAATTGTTCAATATTAAGGGCGACAATAACTTCAGTGTTTAAGACTTCGTTCCCCTTCGCATCCAAAGCAAAAAGCTTCGTCGTCCCAACGGACTTACCAAATACATAAACTGTGTTTCGATTGCTCAGTTGAACGTCAGCAACTTCTGGATTCGCAATAAAAACTTCGGAAACACCCTGCTCAAATTTTATTATTTCAGCGCCATCAACACCAATATGAATCGATTTTGTGCCTATACTGATAGGTTTTGCAAAGACTAAGACAGGGGATAAAACAAACATTAAAATGAGGCAGACGCTCCAAAGAGCTTTTTTTTGCAAACTCTTTACTCTCTGTAAGGCTTGTGCTTTCATCCAATGTCCCGTTCTATGTATTAATTTTTTGCGCTTGAAATATGAAAACACCTTATTTCTCCTGTACCTGAATCTCTGTTTTCTCTTTTCCACGCATCAAAATAACTGTCCCTTCTTTTTTACGTTTATCTGTTTCGCCTTGTTGTTCATCAGCGGGTGATTTTTCAAGACTATGCAAACTTAAATTTAAGGTTCCTTCTTTAACAGCTGCTGAGATTATTCCCGCTTGAGCTGGGGTCACTTCAAGAGTGGCAACACGGGGAGCATTTTTTGGCTTCTCATGAGCGTCACTCATTTCAATATCTATAGCCAATACCTTTACATTGCTGGCAATTGTTTTGCTTTCGCCATATTGAGTCGTTCCTCCTGGGGGAGAAACTGATTTTGATAAGATAACGTCCACATAATCACCAGGAGCAATAAGACCGCTGCTCGCACTTTGTGCCGTGACATCAATGGACACAGCGCGCTTTCCCGGAGAAAGAATAGCAGCTAATATCCCCTTGTCTCCCGGCTTTACAAGATTCGTAGACGTAACAGGTTCGCCCTTTTCAATGTGTCCCCGTACAATAGCCCCTATAAGGTCTATATCTTTCACTGTTCCTTCTTTGATGTAATTTGAATTGAGAGCCTTTTCAGGCCACTCAACCCAATTCAAATCTCCAGCTTTAATTTTATCCCCGACATGAAGATCTTTCTCTGCAATAAGAATTTTAGCGAGACCTACAGGCTGTGCCTGCTGCACAACTGGCGCAGACTTTTCCTTACTGGTAAGAAAAAACCTTGTAAGAAAGGCCACACCTATGGCTAAGATCAGAGCTAATAATAGCCCTATAATATCCTTAAGCCTCATTCTTATTTTTCCCTCTTTATCAAAGCGTTTTGGAGTATAACATCATTATGATGGCCCCTGTTGCAATCGCAACACCATAAGGAACCATCCGTGAGCTAATATTTTCACGTTTTCCGTTCTCAGGACCTTCCCCACTCCCCACCCACACGTACTGCAAAGTGGGGACACGTTCTTCCATTTTCTGAATTAACGCCCATAGCCCATCAGATAACCTAGCAACATGATCTCTTAAAAGGAGATAAATAATAGCAGCCCCTCCCCCTACAAGGGCGATAATAAAAAAAAGCTGCACAACTCCCGAAAAACCAGCCCAAAGAGAAGCCACTGCAAAATATTTGGCATCGCCTCCGCCGATAATTTTAGAAGCATAAAGAATAAGTCCCAACACCAATAC
>JAKBAL010000438.1 GCA_021809225.1 Pseudomonadota bacterium
TGGAGTGGAAATTGAGGTTGAGGAGAGACAAGGTTCAACATAAGTTTTTTTGCTGCAATGTATGAGAAAAACGCAAAAGAATGGATTGTTTGGCTTGGATCAGTAACTCGTTAATAACATCTTGAGTAGATTGCTCTCGTGTAACCATCCCTACGCTTTGGCCTGCCATAAGAGATCCGCATTCAATATCGCCTTCAATAACTGCACGTCTGAGCGCTCCTGCCCAAAAATGCTCGATATTGAGCTGTGCTTCTTTGAGATTGAGTTCTTGACGATCAACTTTATCGATAAGTTCTCTTTGATAAGTCAGAAAATCCTTTGTGGCTTGATTCGTAATGGCTCTAACGGGAATGACAGGAAAACGGGGATCGAGCTGCGGAGAAATAGTGGCATCTCGAGCTTGCGCTCTAATAAACGCTTTTTTGAATTTAGGATGAGCATTACATTCTGTAGCGCAAACGAAGCGAGTTCCTAGCTGACACCCAGCAGCTCCCATTTCTAAGTAAGAGATAATGACTTCGCCTCTACCAATCCCACCTGCAACAAAAACAGGAATTTCGGTAATGTGGGGAAGGAGTTCTTGAGCTAAGACACTTGTTGTGACAGGACCTATGTGTCCTCCGGCTTCCATGCCTTCTATGATAAGGGCATCTACGCCTAGTTTGATAAGTTTTTTTGCTATAACAATGGCAGGAGCAAAACAAATAACCTTAACTCCGCTGTCTTTAAGCAATGTAATCGCTGGAACAGGTGGAAGTCCACCGGCAAGGACGACATGGGTTACCTTTTCTTCTATGCAAACATTGATCAATTCAAGAAGTTGGGGGTGAAGTGTAATAAGGTTAACCCCAAAAGGTTTTTTTGTGAGACAATAAGTTTCCTGAATTTCGGTTCTTAATAGCTTTGGAGACATGGAACCCGAAGCGATAACGCCAAATCCACCGGCATTAGAAATTGCCGAGACCAGATTTCGTTCCGAAACCCATGTCATCGCACCTCCCAAAATAGCGTATTGAACACCCAAAAACTCTCTTCCTTTTGCCCAGAGTTTGTCTAAATGCTTTGCTGATGATTCCATTAAACTTCCTTTAACCTAATTGATAAACTGCATGTATGCATTTGATGGCACGTTCTGCATCGTTTGCAGAAAGCAACACACTTAACTTAATATCTGATGCGGCTACTGATTGCACCTCAATATTTTCTTCTTTTAAGATTTGAAAGAGTTTTCGAGCGGAACTGTGATCTGTTTGTAGACCTGCACCAATTACTGATACTCTTGCTAGACGAGAACTCCTTAACAAATCGTAAAATTTCAGCTTTTTTTTTGCTTTTTGTAAAATTTCAATTATCCGCTCTATTTCTGTAACAGATATAGTAAAAGATAAGTCAATAAAATTTCCACATATAGAAACATGATACTGGACCATGTTTATTGAAATATTATCTTCTTCTAAAAGAGCTTTAACCTCATCAATTTCAGTGGCGTTTTGAGCAACAAAACGTAAGGTTAATTTTTCTTCGCTCAATGTGTGAGCCACTCCCCGAATGTGTTTTTCACTCTCTGTGAGTTCATTTTCGTTTGTAATGAGTGTTCCTGAAGTTTCAGAAAGGCTAGAGAGAACACGAAGACGCACGCCGTGGTGCATAGCAAGTTCTACAGAGTCTTTTTGAAGGACTTTTGCTCCTTGAGCCGCAAGTTCAAGCATCTCTTGATAAGCAATATGCTCAAATTTTCCTGCAGTAGTTACGTATCGAGGGTCAGCTGTGTACACTCCATCGACATCAGTGAAAATATCACATCGTTCGGCCTTAAGTGCTGCGGCTAGGGCTACAGCTGTCGTGTCGGAACCGCCCCTACCAAGGGTTGTAATGCGTCCTTCCGCACTTAAGCCTTGAAAACCAGCAACAACGGCAACAATCCCCTTATCAAGCTCTTTTACGAGAGATTTAATGTTAATGCGTTCAATTTTACCTTGGGAATGGTGAGAGGATGTGTAAATGGGAATTTGCCATCCCAGCCATGAGCGTGCAGGAATATCTAAATTTTGTAGACATAAGGCAAGAAGCCCTGCTGTGACTTGCTCCCCTGAAGAGACAACGCAATCATATTCTGCCCGATCATACGTGGTGGAGAGGTCTCTAACGTATCCCACAAGAGTGTTTGTGGATCCTGCCATAGCTGAGACGGTCACAACGACTTTATGTCCGGACTCAACTTCGCTTTTTACACGGAGGGCCGCTTTTTTAATTAACTCTAGGGTAGAGAGGGATGTTCCCCCGAATTTTTGGACGATATAGGCCATAATTTCTGTTTAGTCTCAACCTTGGCGTTCTATAGCTTGTTTTAGATAGAACGGCAAGCTATAGAAAAAGAATGAATGTTAACACGCAAGATTTAAAAGAACTTAATCACTTTAAAGTCCTCAGTTCGTGCTGGTGGGATATTCAAGGACCGTTTAAAATTTTGCATGCGATTACCCCATTGCGAATGGCTTTCATAAAAGACAGGGTGGGAATTCATTTTCGTCAACCTGAAATCTCTTTAAGACCTTTTCAAGATCTGAGGATTTTGGATGTAGGATGCGGAGGGGGGCTTTTATGTGAACCTTTAGCTCGGCTTGGGGCTGACGTCACAGGGATAGATCCGCTTGAAGAAAATATTTTAGTTGCCAAGAATCATGCTGAGACTATGGGACTTTATATTACCT
>JAKBAL010000439.1 GCA_021809225.1 Pseudomonadota bacterium
CTTTTTAAAGAATTTAAGGATAGTACTTGCTATTAAAATTGGAAAAAAAAGAAAAAAATTAAAATAAAAAATTTCCGAACAAGAAAGTCTACTTTCGTTTATTTTTCTAAATAAATATTTTTTTGTGTAACGCCTTTTATGATGGACGATATCGTCTTGTAATCCCCACAATAAATTAAAAGCTGGAACGGTGATAATGACAGAGCCCCCAGGTTTTAAAACCCTATGAATTTCTTTCAGGCCCAGACCATCTTCTTCAACATGTTCTATAATATCAGTAGCCAAAATTAAATCAAAACTGGAATCTTGAAAGGATAACGCACATACATCTCCCTTTTGAATCTTACCTAACTTTTTTTGTGTGCACCAGTAGATAGCTTCGTCACTAAAGTCGATACCTTGATAGTTGAAAAATCCCATTTCTTTCAACATTCTCAAGTTAGTTCCCGTGCCAGAGCCAATATCTAAAATGGCTGTATCTTTAGGTAATTTATGGTCAATTATGATGGACTTAATAAGTTTACGGCGTATGACGTACCACCAGTGAGATTCTTCTACAGCACTTTCCAAAGCATAAGCCTCAATTTTCATATTATTTTCCTCATTTGCGAATAGATGGAGTTGTTCGTCGCAAGGTATACACATCTGTATTTTTAATATTTTCTTTTTCTTTCTCAAGAAATGGCCAAGGATCCCAAGCGGCTGAAATGAGACGACCTGTCATCCCATTTATTTCCTCAGAAGCTAAATAAACAGCGAGGTCTGCTGGCTTTTCTAAGGGTACCCCTCCTTTTTCTAAGGCCTCTTTTATTTTCACGATAAAATCTCCCTCGAGTATAGAGGAACCTAGTTCTATATACTCTTCTGTTATTCGTGTTTTCATAATGCCGGGCGCAATAGAATTTACATCAATTTTTGTATTAGATAATTCTTTAGAGAGCGACTCGGCAAAACGAATTAAAGCAACCTTAGAAGCTGCATAAGCTGTAATAGCTGGAAGAGGGGACGTTGCCCCTCCACCCGATAAAAAAATGATTTTTCCATAATTTCTTTTTTTCATATCAGGGAGAAAACTACGCGTGAGATATACGGGACCAAAAAGGTTTGTGTTAAAGCAATCTACCCATTCTCCCCAATTTACATCTTCAATGTATCCTAATGGGCCGTTAATGCCAGCATTATTAACAAGAATATCAAGATGAGAAAATTCATTATAAAAATATTTTAAGAATTTATCTATTTCAGCGTATATAGAAATATCAAGTTTATAAGAAATAATTCTTTGTCCATGCTGAAGATTGACAGAAATCTCCTTTTTTGTTTGTTCGAGAGCCTCCTCATCTCTTCCCGTCAGAAATACAGAAGCTCCTTCTTCCACAAAACGTTTTGCAATAATCTTACCTAAACCCTTGCCAGCGCCGGTAATAACAGCATGCCTCCCAGCTAATTTCATGAAGGCTCTCCTACTGTAAAATACTTCAAGTTTTTTGTTTTATTTATCAAGTATCTTCCAGGATCAAATATTGTTGGTTCGCGCATAAGAGATTTAAATACATTTTCTTCTATTGAAAGAAATTCAGGACAGTCAGTTGTAATAACAAAAGCATCCGTGCCTTTGAGCGCCTCTTGAATAGTTTCGCAAATTGTAATTTGCTGAGTATGCTTCCAGGGAAGACTTCTAACTTGAGGATCAAAAACTCGAATTTCCGCTCCAGCTTTCTCCAATTTTCTACAAAGTTCGATTCCAAGTGAACGTCTTATAGAACTCGTATTTTTTTTGTAGGCCAGCCCCCCAATAGCTATCTTTGCCTTTCGAAGATCAGAGCCAAAAAAATCAACGATACGATGAAAAGCCCACTCTCGATGTAAGTTATTACTTTTTAACACATTACAAAGAAGAGGAATATCAAATTCACAAGAATCAGCCATTTGATTAAGGTATTTCAGATCTCTTGCAAGCGTACCTCCTGCAAAAGCAAGTCCTGGAGTAACGTAAGCTCTTTTTCCAATCCGTGGGTCACATCTTAGAGCGCTTTCCACTTCCGAAGCACTTGCTCCAACTGGCTCACACAATTTAGCAATTTCATTAATATAACCAACACTCGTTGCTAGAAAGGCATTAAGAGCATGTTTGGTCATTTCTGCAGAGGGTACAGACGTATGCAAGACATGTTGTGAAAACCGTGTTAAGATGTGTGAAAGGGTTTCATAGGATTTTTTTGATGCTGTTCCGATAACAAAAAAATCAGATTTCATGAAAGCATTAACTGAGCTTCCCAATCTTAAATTTTCTGGAATATAACAAAAATCAATTTGACTTCCTTTTCGAACCTTAAAGAATTCCTCTCGAATTTTATAAGTTGTTCCCACAGGAAGTTGGGAAGATGAAACCACTATTGTTCCTTCTGTCAAAAAGGGGAATATTTTTTTAACCTTATCAATAACGTTGTCTATATCAGGCTCATCATTATCGTCAACGGGAGTATCAAATGTAATCCATACTATGTCCGCAGAGGAAATGGAATTTTCTAAGTTATCTGAAAAGCTTAAGGTGCCATTCCCTACAGCTTCCTTTGCAAATTCCTCAAGGCCTGGTTCATAAATAGGCAATTTAAAACTTTTTAATTGTGTGATCAGCGAACTGTCTATATCCAAACCAATGGTTTGGATCCCCTCTTTTGCTAAACATATTGAAGTTACTAGCCCC
>JAKBAL010000440.1 GCA_021809225.1 Pseudomonadota bacterium
AAGCAATAACTCTTTAAGAAGTTAAACCTCGCTTTTCTTGGTTGCTTACAAAGACTATTTAAGAAAGTACACAAAAATGTCCCGTTGCGTTGCGCCGCGGGGTCATTTCTCTCAAAAAACAAAAGATTCACAAACAGTTTTCTCGTCTCTTTCGTCAAAGGTGTCGCTCTTTTATACCAGAGAGCGGGGCAAGCTTCCCACCCCAAATGGCCAAACTAAAAATTTGACTTATCCCTCTAAACTTGTAGAATAATGAGAATGTTTGGGGTTTCACCCTAACAAAGAGCAAAGTTATAATGACTGAAATTGGTTTTTATCACCTCACCACGTCTCCTCTTGAGAGAGCGTTACCGCGCCTGCTTGAAAGAACACTAGAGGCACGCAAACGAGCAGTTGTGCGGTGTGGGAGTGAAGAAAGGCTTGATTTTCTTAATAGTGCTTTGTGGACTCTTGGCAAACTCACCTTTATTCCCCATGGAAGCTCTAAAGAAGGTTTTGCCGAAGACCAACCTGTTTGGCTAACCACCGCGGATGAAAATCCAAACAATGCTCAGTTTCTTATCTTAACGGACGGAGTGACCTCTGCTTCCCTTGAAGCCTATGAACGTTGTCTTGACCTCTTTGACGGTAATGATGAGGAAGTCCTTGCCCAAGCACGTGAACGCTGGAAAAAATATAAGGAGCAGGGACATACGGTAACCTATTGGAAACAAACTGAATCGGGAGCCTGGGAGAAGAACGCTTAATCTATAAATTTTTTTAAAAATTACAAAAAAAAAAATAAACTTTATAAAATTGAGAGTCTTTGCTAGTAAAAGAGAGGATTTAAGTGTTTTCTCAAGCGACGAAAGCGCTTAAATTTAGATTGGTTAAGTTTAAAATGGAGAATTGTGATGATCAAATTTAATAAAATAACCACCTATGCTATGATGATAACTCTTGCTTGCTCAGGAATAGCTTTTGCGATGAATGATCAACAGCCCCAAAGCCCTTCCGTAGGAAAAAAGCTACCCACAGAAGAAAAATTAGGGAGAGAAACCGCCAGAGTTGTTGTCCAAGTGGAAAAAGAAGCAAAAAGAACAGAAAAAAAAGTGAAAAAAAAAGCAAAGAAATTCGGGAATAGCTTTAAAAAACATAAAAAAGCGTATACGAATACATAGCGCTTACGCTTTTTACTCTCCTTGATTCCTGCTACCAAGAGAAATCAAGGAGAGTTTAGCATTCTTGATGTCCTTAACACGCTTTTTTTTCAGCTGTCTGAGAACTGATTTCTTAATTTTTTTTTTATCTCACTTAAGTATTGAATCAAAGTCATTTTAGCTTTAAAAAGGAACACTAACTAAGGGTAAATTAATTCTATTAATGGCAGCATCAGAGGAACTCATGATTACGATTCGCTTTCCTGATGGTTCCCATCGGGAATTTCCAAAAGGTATTACGGGTTGGGAAATAGCGAAAGCCCTTAGCACAAGCTTAGCCAAAGAAGCCGTTGCCGTTCGCATTGAAGATGAATTATGGGACCTAACCCGTCCCATCGCAGAGGACACTCCTTTTGAAGTGATCAAACGCACGTCAGAGAGTGGCCTTGATATCTTGCGTCATGATGCGGCTCACGTTTTTGCTGAAGCCGTCAAAGAACTGTATCCTGAAACACAGATTACAATTGGTCCTTCTATCCAAAATGGATTTTATTATGATGTCTATCGGGAGGAATCTTTCACGCCTGATGATCTGCAGCGACTTGAAGAGCGCATGCATGAAATTGTGAACCGAGACGAATCCATTACCCGCGAGGTTTGGAATCGACAGGGCGCCATTCATTTTTTTAAAAATCAGGGTGAGTTTTTTAAAGCTGAAATTATTGAAGACCTTCCTGAAGGCGATACAATTACGATCTACAAACAAGGAAATTTCCTTGATTTATGCAAAGGACCGCACCTCCCCTCTACGGGGAAATTAGGTCATGGTTTCAAACTGATGAAGCTTGCAGGAGCATATTGGCGAGGAGATCATCGCAACCCCATGCTTCAGCGTATTTATGGAACCGCCTGGTCTACCGAAAAAGATCTCCAAACTTATCTTACACGTCTTGAAGAAGCCGAAAAGCGTGATCATCGCAAATTAGGCAAAGAGATGAATCTTTTTCACCTGCAAGAAGAAGCTTTGGGGAGTGTCTTTTGGCACCCTAAAGGATGGACACTCTATCGTTTGCTTGAAGGGTATATTCGCGATAAAATAGCTGATGAAGGGTACGTCGAAGTCAAAACACCTCAACTTCTGGATAGCTCTTTTTGGGAGGCTTCAGGCCATTGGGGAAAATTTCGGGAAAATATGTTCATCGTTGAAGATGGTGAAAAAACTCTTGCTTTAAAACCAATGAACTGCCCCTGTCACGTACAAATTTTTCGTCAAGGCATCAAAAGCTATCGTGACCTTCCTTTGCGTATGGCTGAATTTGGATCATGTATGAGAAACGAGCCCTCGGGTGCACTCCAAGGATTAACCCGAGTTCGCAGTATGGTGCAGGACGACGCCCATATTTTTTGTCGAGAAGACCAAATTGAAGACGAAACACGCAAGTTTTGTCTTCTTCTTTTAAATGTCTATCAGGAACTCGGCTTTGAAGAAGTGACCGTACGATTTGCCGATCGTCCCCCTGTAAGAGCGGGTGAAGATGACGTCTGGGATCGAGCGGAAGCTTGCC
>JAKBAL010000011.1 GCA_021809225.1 Pseudomonadota bacterium
ATCTGAATACAAATTTTGATGAAGCATCTTATTTAGAAGTTGCTGATTTTCTTCTTGTTCGCTTTCATTTAATTTAAAAGATTCCGTAGGTGCTAAGCAATTAATAACCATTCCTATGCATAGGTCTAATTGATAATCACTTTCATATAAAAAAGTTGGATAGGCATAATTACAAGTATTACCGTGTGCTAGGTCTACTGCATGCATCGTATTTTTATTTGTAATCCACCCCCCTGTAGAAGATGGGAGGAGCTCACTGCAATTAACCTCAGATATTTTCCACAAATCACTTAAGTACTTTTGATAACTTTCATCACTTATCTTAAATTCTTGATATGAAATGTTTTTCAAGAGCGATAAAAGATTTTTGGCTTTTTGGCGCAGAGAGAAATATATGCTAGAATCATTGAATGTAACCCTGTATTTAAGAATTTGTTTTTTATAAGGGTAAGGTTCATCGAGCGGCGAGTAGATCCTCTCATTTTTTTCCACAGTCTCCAGCGTGAGGTGGGACATAAGAAACTTTGTAGGTTCGCCAAAGTACTTTGAGTAAATTGAGAACGCAGAAAGAGAGTTTTCCAAATCTGCAAAAAAAGGAGATGAAACATTTATATCCTTTTTAAAATTTAATAATGATTCTTGCAGATAAATATCTCTGCAATAAAAAATTAAAAGATTTATTCCGATATCGTCTTTTATTTTTTTTGAGGTTTGACCTTTTATGAAAGTCAAAAGGGAGAAATGTATTAATGGTCTGTTCGCGCTATTTCCTGGAGTTAATTCTTGACCTTCAAAGACCTCTACAAGATTTGTTTGACGAATAATCTGCGAATTTACTCTTATATTGTAATATGTTTCTTCTATTTTTTCTAATAAATTCTTTTTCGTTGTTCCAAAATAACTTCGAGGTTCTTCTTTTATTTCTTTTTCTACTCGTTCGCAAATTTTCAAGAGAGTCTCTGAACTTTTCTTACGATCTTCCTCGAACTCTTGAATACCCAACGACATGGCTCCAGTGAGGGAAATGCAGAAAACAGATAAAATTCTTATAAACCACTTCATAATCAAAACCTTTTTATATAAAAAATAAAAAACAATCTATACCTACTTTTACCCTGAATAAATTCAAAAAATAAAGTAAAAAATATTACGTATGATGAGGCGGTGAAAAAAATTAACGATAACAATATCATATTAAAATTCAGAGCTGCAATTAATAGATAGAGATGTAAATCCCCCTAATCCCTCGCCAAATATGGAACTTTTCCCGTCACGTCCATGGCCTGACGAATCATAAAATTCCTTATTTTTATGGAAAGGGTATCGATCTTGAAGTAAGCTTAAATAAATAAAAGGATTTAAAAAATGACAAAAATTGCTTTTAAAAACCCCAAAGGAAATACTATTTACTGGGCTAAAATTGGATTCGATTGGGGGGCGTTCTGGGGGTTTTTCATTTTGGCAGGACTTCCTTTCTTCTTAAGAAAAATGAATGTATGGGGTGCTTATTGTCTTGGGTACCTATTGATTGGAACGGTGGGAATTACAAGTGTGCCTTATGAAGAGTTTTGGTCAGAAGTATGGGGGGCCTGCCTTATTTCCTTTGGAATAAGTATTTATTTAGGAAGTAGAGGTGGAAAAGTGACAGCTCGCCATTACATCGAAGAAGGCTATGAATTTCACACGAAAGATGAAGCCCTCCTAGCGCTGGCTAAAAACAAATGGGATTTGGAAGCATAGCTCCTTAATCCCGAGCCAAATAAGGAACTTTTCCCGTCACACCCATGGCATGACGAATCATAAAATGCTTAAGAGGAGGCACATATTTTGTTAAACCAAAGCCAACCGTACGCACCCGCGCTAAGGTGCGGCTTTGATTGGAAAAGACACGAACAAGACCATCCATAAGAAGAGTCATGGAAAGAATGTCCATCCGTCGCCATTGCTGATAACGATTAAGGACCGAGAGGGAGCCAGTATCGAGCCCCAATGAGAACGCATCCGTTAGAACTTCCGCAAGAGCTGCAACGTCCCGAAGTCCTACATTAAGCCCTTGACCTGCCACCGGATGGAATGTATGGGCCGCATCCCCCACAAGAGCAAGGCGAGGATCAACGAGTCGCTTTGGCAAGCAAACGTTTAAGGGAAAGCTTCGCCGGGGACTGACAAGAGTTAACGTTCCTAGAGAAGAGCCAAAAAGCGATTGAATTTCTTCAGCAAATTCTTCCTCAGAAAGGGCTAGGAGAACTTCAGCTTTGTCTTTTTCAATGGACCAGACAAGTCCTGATTCTTGTCCAGACCGAGGAACAAAGGCCAGAGGGCCTGAAGGCAAAAAATGTTCAAAGGCTTTGTTTTCATGTGGAAGCGTATGGGCCATATTGCAAACAATCGCTAACTGATTATAAGACCATTTTATAAGAGGAATCTGAGCCCGCTCTCTTAAAGTTGACCCTTTCCCATCAGCCGCAATACAAAGGGGTGCCATCAGAGTTTCTCCCTGATCGACTTCAATCAGAGCACAGGTTTGTGTCCGTTCAAATCGAAGGACTGAGCTTGGGGCAATAAAGCGAATATTTTTGAAAGATAGCACTTTTTCCAGGATTTTAGTTTTTAAAAGGGTGCTATCAACAACATACCCTAGAGGGCCGCCCTCTACATCATCCTCATGATAGTCGACCCACTGAGGAAGGAGGCCATCGGAGGTGTGGATTGAGGTAATGGGAGTCACTTCTTCTGGCCACAGGCCTATTTTCGAGAAGATATTATAAGAACTTCGAGAGAGAGCAAAAGAACGGCCGTCCGAAAATATAGGAATATGAGGATCGAGTTGATCAATGATCGTCACCTCTAAACCTTTTTCAGCCAAAGCACAGGCCAGTGTGCCTCCCGTTAGTCCACCTCCCACAAGTATTACGTCTGTCATCGATCCGCTCTCTTTTAGACTAGAATCTCAGTCCTAAGTTAGGGTAAGTTAATTCTTAAAAGCAAGATAGGAAATAAAGCGTTTATGATCCCCTCTCCCCACTCTTTTTACGCATCAACGCCAAGTCTTGCATCATTAACGTCTCTTTTAAGGCCTCAACTTAATGCGGTTAATGCCTGTATTCTTGAGAAAATGCAGAGTTCAGTGGACTTGATCCCTCAAATTGCAGGATACCTAGTCTCGCTGGGAGGGAAACGCTTAAGGCCCCTTTTAACCATAGCTTCAGCTGAGCTTTGTGGGTATGAGGGAATACGCCATATTCACCTTGCCGCTTGCGTTGAGTTTATTCATACTGCAACTCTTCTTCACGATGATGTTGTGGATGAAAGCATCCTTCGCCGAGGTATGAGCACAGCTAACGCCTTATGGAGCAATAAAGCCAGCGTTCTTGTGGGCGACTTTCTTTTCAGCCGAGCCTTTGAACTCATGGTTAAGGATGGTTCACTGGACGTGCTTCAAATCCTTTCAAAGGCATCTTCTACCATAGCAGAAGGAGAAGTCATGCAACTGGCTTCGAGCCATGATTTGGGGTTAAGCCAAGAGACTTATCTACAAATCATTGGCGCCAAAACAGCGCGACTCTTTTCAGCTGCCACAGAAGTTGGGGCTGTTGTAGCAGAAACGGATGATTCAATAAGAAAAGCTTTAGCATGTTTCGGGCATAGCTTGGGAATTGCTTTTCAACTTATGGACGATGTTCTTGATTATACGGCAGACCAAGAAAAATTGGGAAAGGCCGTTGGGGATGATTTTCGCGAAGGTAAGGTGACTCTCCCTGTGATCCTTGCTTATGAAAAAGGAGCGGATCTCACCTTTTGGAAAGAGACTTTTGAAGGGAGCGCCCGAGATGAAAGAGCGCTTACCCATGCTATCCATATTTTAAAGGAATCAGGAGCCCTTCTTAAGACAAAACTTATTGCACAAAGTTATGTAGATGAAGCTCTTGAGTGTTTAAAAATTTTTCCCGATTCCCCCCTTAAGGAAGCCCTTCAGGACCTGGCTTATTTTTCTCTTCATCGCGAGATGTAAGACTTCTTCGAGACGAAATAAGATTTTCTGGATTGCCGCGGCCACTACGCGGCCTCGCAATGACGGGGTGGGGGGGATCGTCATTGCGAGGAGCTTGGCTCCGAAGCAATCCAGCTTTTAAATTTTGCAATACCAAACTTTTGTTTTGATTGAGTCTAACCCTTTACACTTTAATACCGTAACTCTCCTAAATATCTTTGGTTAATTCTGATGTAACTAACTTTAAAGCCTCACCATAGACTTTAAAAACGTAAGCTTTTGTCTTTTTCTCTTCAGTAGCGTGTTCTAAAACAAGCTTCGTTAGCTTAATCGCTCCTTGTTGCTGAACCTTAAAAATCTCTGCCATCGTTTCAATGGAGTCCATTCCACTATCTTCAAACCAGTCTTCAAATTCTTGAGGGACCATTTTTTCTTTCATTTTCAATGCCTCTATTTTAATAATTTTGAGTATGCTTAGCATCTATAAGATAACTTACTTATCTTACCTTATTTTTAAATCATAAAATTGACCCCTTTGTCAAAATCAAAATAACTTGGTCTTTCGTTTCCTTTTCTGTCATACTGAAGAGAGTAAAAAGCGAGGGAAGGATGGCTAAAAAAAGGAAGAGCTTTAAAAGCTTAGAGCTTTTCATTATCACGACCCTCCTGATTCAAAAAGTCCAAGGCGCACCCCCTCTTCGCATTGGGGGATCTTCCGCTGTTTTTCCCTTTGCCGCCACTGTTGCGGAACATTTCAGTTATAAAACGCACCAACCTATTCCCCTTGTTGAAGCTATCGGCACGGGTGCAGGGATCAAGCTTTTTTGTGGAAATATCAATGGCCTTGATGGCGTCATCACATCAAGACCATTGACACAAGCAGAAAGAGAAAAATGCACATCTCAAGGTATTCCTTTTGAAGAATTTACAATTGGGCAAGATGGCCTTGTTTTGATCCAAAGCAAAAAGGTACCCCCTTTCTCTTTAACTCTTAAGGATCTTAATGAAGCGCTCGCTGAAAAAATCTCACAGGGGAAAACGTGTATCCCAAATCCTTATAAAACGTGGAATGAAATCCAAAAAGATTTTCCAATCTATCCCATTCGCGTTTTAGGCCCTGCTCCTTCATCAGGAACTTATGATGTTTTGGTTGAAAAAACCATGGGACCATGCGGACCGTTTCTCAGGCGTGATGGAGCTTATATTGAAGCACCTGCCAATGAAAACTTAATCGTTCAAAAAGTTCTGAATGCCCCCCATACGATCGGTATTGTAACTTATAGTTTTTATGATCAAAATAGGATGCGCCTCCACGCCCTTCCGCTTGAGGGAATTCTTCCTTCCGTTACCTCCATTCAGATGGGAAACTATTATTTAAGCCGCCCCCTTTATTTGTATGTTAAAACCAATTACCGGCTTAATTTCTCGATTCTTCGTGACTATGTTATTGAATTTACATCATCTGACGCTATTGGAGAACAAGGGTATTTGACTGAAAAAGGATTGATTCCCCTTTCTGCTCAAGAACAGGATCTCATGCATAAACGGGCTCTAGGTCTAAGAAATAAGGATGCTCAATGAGGTCTCTTTGGCTTGAAAAACTTGTTCGATGTTTTTTCTTTCTCTGTGCTTTTAGTGCGGTGATGATTACCATTGGGATTGTGGCTTCTTTAATAGGAGAAGCCCTCCGATTTTTTGCGCGCGTTTCCCTATTTGACTTTCTCTTTGGGCTAACCTGGGCCCCTCATACGCTTCCCACGGGAGAAACGTCAGGCTTTGGGGCAATCCCACTTTTCACAGGAACCGCTCTTATTACGCTGATTGCAATGACAGTCGCTATTCCCTGCGGAACGATGGTTGCCATTTATCTGTCGGAATATGCCTCTCCCCGTAAGCGTCAACTCTTCAAACCTCTTCTTGAAACCTTGGCAGGAATTCCCACCCTCATCTATGGATTCTTTGCCGCCACCACTCTTGGTCCTTTTTTGCGAGACTTCGCAGGCGTTTTTCACCTTTCCCTTGCGAGTGAAAGTGCTTTGAATGCTGGGCTTATCATGGGAATCATGATTTTGCCTTATATGTCTTCCTTATGTGAGGATGCTTTTCATAGCTTACCAACGACTTTGCGAGAAGGCTCAATGGGGCTTGGAGCAACTTCATCTGAAACCATTTTGCGTGTTCTTCTACCCGCTGCCTTTCCCAATCTTGTGGCCGCTTTTTTGCTCTCCCTTTCTCGAGCCATTGGAGAGACGATGATTGTGGTTATGGCTGCAGGACTTGCTGCAAATTTGACGTTTAATCCTTTTGAAGCCGTCACGACTGTCACTGTCCAAATTGTGAGTCTTTTGACGGGAGATCAAGAGTTTGATAATGCGAAAACGTTGGCCGCTTTTGGATTAGGATTTGTGTTGTTTATTATAACATTTTTCTTGAATATACTCGCCTTATATGGTGTTAAACGATACAAGAGGATTTATGGTTAAAAAACATCTCCCTGAAGCCAATGATAATGAGAAAATCCACATCGAGGTGGAAAGCTGGCAATGGGAACCAACCTCCTCTCGCTTTACCTGGAAGCATGGGGTGGCACTTGCTCTTCTTATTGCAGTTGCCATTTTGTTTGCCTTTGGATTTTTAATTATTGCAGGGGTTATTCTCCTTGCTGCTATTATTCTCAAACTTTTCTCATTCCTCTTTAAAAAACTCTCATGACCCCTTTTTTAAAAAAACGACATAGGAAGGAAAATTGGTTTCGACGGATGGGATTTGCAAGTCTTTGTCTTGCCCTTCTTTTTCTAGGAAGTATTTTAGGGGAAATTATTTACACAGGTTTGCCTGCTTTTTTTAGAACTGAAATTGCAACTGAGGGGAAGCAGCCTGAGCTTCTCAACCCTCACGCTCGCTATTTTTTGAATGAAGAAAAGAAATGGATCGCAGCATCTGATGACGTGGATATGTTTTATAAACATGAGCATGTCGGGAAATTAACGCCCAACCAAATCCAAGCCATAGAAAGGCTAAAAGATCAAAGACAGATCCGCCTTGTTTTTAATAATACTTTTTTCACCCATTCCGACTCGCGCGAGCCTGAACTAGCTGGGATTTGGGGGGGGCTTGTTGGATCTCTCTTGACCCTTTTTATTACCTTTTTAACAGCCTTCCCCTTAGGTATTGGGAGCGCTCTTTATTTGGAAGAGTTCGCCCCGAAAAACCGTTTTACACATTTGATTGAAGCCAACATTAATAACTTAGCGGCCGTACCCTCCATTTTGTTTGGTCTTTTAGGCCTTGTTTTTTTTATTCATTTTATGGGCCTTCCCCGCCCTTCTGCTCTTGTTGGCGGTCTTACCCTTGGGCTTATGAGCCTTCCTGTAATTGTGGTAACAACGCGCACAGCCCTTTCATCTGTCCCCTCAAGCTTAAAGGAAGCCGCCTTGGGGCTTGGGGCAACTCCCCTTCAAGTCCTCTTTCATCATGTTGTTCCCCTGGCTCTTCCAGGAATTATGACGGGTGTTATTTTAAGCCTGGCTCGAGCTCTCGGAGAGACGGCCCCTCTTTTAATGATTGGAATGGTTGCTTTTATAGCAACACCGCCCTCTTCTTTTCTAGATCCTGCAACGGTCCTTCCTGTCCAAATATTTAATTGGTCTCGAAGTCCTGAAATGGGCTTTGTGGAAAACACTTCAGGTGCTATTCTCGTTTTGCTTTTGCTTTTAGCTCTTTTAAATGGGGTAGCTATTTTTATTCGTAAAAAATTTGAGTCATAAGATGGCCTTCAAAATTGATGTCAAACAATTGAATCTTTTTTATGGAGACAAACAAGCACTCTTTGATGTGAGCTTGAGCCTTCCTGAATTTCAAACCACTGCCTTGATGGGGCCTTCTGGATGTGGAAAAAGTTCGTTATTAAGATGCCTCAATCGTTTGAATGATATTATCCCGAATGCCAAAATTCAGGGAAAAGTTTTGCTGGATGGAAAGGACATTTATGCTCCTTCCGTTGACGTCGTTGAGTTGAGATCCCAAGTTGGAATGGTTTTTCAAAGGCCTAACCCCTTTCCTCGATCAATCTATGAAAATGTTGCCTATGGACCTCGTATCCACGCTCTTTTTAAAGATAAAACTGACCTCGACCAAATTGTCGAAAAAAATCTGATACGCGCTGGACTTTGGGGGGAAGTAAAGGACCGCCTTCACCAACCCGCAACCCGTCTTTCGGGAGGACAACAACAACGCCTTTGCATTGCTCGTGCGGTTGCTGTCAATCCAGAGGTCATCCTCATGGATGAACCTTGTTCAGCCCTTGACCCCATCGCAACAGCAAAAATTGAAGAGTTAATTGATGAATTGCGGGAAAAATTTACGATTGTTATTGTTACCCACAACCTTCAGCAAGCCGCCCGTGTATCGCAACAAACCGCTTTTTTCCATAGCGGGCACCTTGTAGAAGCCGGAGAGACAGGGGCTCTCTTTACTACGCCCCAAGATGAACGCACCCAAGGATATATTACAGGACGCTATGGATGAACAAACATATTGTTAAAGCTTATGATGAGGACCTCAAAACCCTTCATGCCCTCATTCGTCACATGGGTGAGCTGACCCGTCAACAAATCCGCAAAGCTACCCAATCAATTCTGGAACACGATGGAACTCTAGCTCATGAGGTCATTGATCACGACTACGAAATTAATCTTCTTGAAACAAAAGTAGATGAACTTGCCGTTCGAATTCTTGCCCTCCGCCAGCCTGTTGCATCTGATTTACGTATGGTGGTTGCAGCCTTAAAAATTTCAAATCAAGTTGAACGCATTGCAGATTATGCTTCTAATATAGCGAAACGAACCTTGATCCTGAATGAGATGCCCAACTTTCCTGAAGTTGAGGGGCTATCCACCCTTGTAAAACTTCCTAAACGTATGATTAAATATGCCCTCACAGCTTTTGAGACATATGATGTCGATTTGGCTGTTCAAGTGTGGCATATGGATCTAGAGGTGGATAACCTGTATAATACTTATCTTCGTAAAATTTTTGATGAGATGATTGCAGATCCGAAAAATGTTGGTCCCTGCACCCAGCTTTTATTCGCTGCTAAAAATATAGAACGCATTGGGGATCAGGCTCAAAATATTGCAGAAGCTGTTTATACGATGGTTACGGGAAAGCCTTTTAAAGAAAGTGAAATCTTAAAAAATGCGCCTTAAATCTGAATTCTTAAACACCCTCAACGAGCGAGGATTTATTCATCAGGCGACAGATCTTGAAGCGCTGGATGCACGTATGGCGGAAGGACCATTGACGGCTTATATCGGATTTGATGCAACAGCGAGCAGTCTTCATGTTGGAAATTTGGTGCAGATCCTGGTCCTTTCATGGCTCAAGTAAATAGGGAATAAGCCTCTGGTTTTGATAGGAGGGGGAACGACAAAAATTGGGGATCCCTCAGGAAAAGATGAATCTCGTAAAATTTTAACTGACGATGAAATTCGTGAGAATATCCAAAGCCTAACCCGTGTTTTTAAGCGAGCTCTCATCTTTGGGGAAGGCCCAAGGGATGCTCTCTTGCTGAATAATGCCGCTTGGATTGATACTTTAAATTACCCTGCTTTCTTAAGGGATTATGGGACTCATTTTACCATTAACCGAATGTTGAGCTTTGAGAGTGTGCGTCAGCGCTTGGAACGCGAGCATCCCATGACTTTCCTTGAATTTAACTATATGATTCTTCAAGCCTATGATTTCCTTGAATTTTACAACCGCTATGGGTGTTGTCTTCAAATGGGAGGATCAGACCAATGGGGAAATATTATTAATGGAGTCGAGCTTGTACGCCGTGTTACCCATAAAACGGTTTTTGGCGTTACAACGCCCCTCATCACCACTTCAAGTGGCGCCAAAATGGGGAAAACGGCCCAAGGGGCGGTATGGCTAAATGCTGATCTCTTGTCTCCCTATGACTATTGGCAGTTCTGGCGTAACACGGAAGACCAAGATGTGGGCCGGTTTTTAAGGCTTTTCACGACCCTTCCTCTTGATGAAATAAGGCGTATCGAAAAGCTGGAAGGGGCTGAAATCAATGAAGGAAAAAAGATTTTAGCTGATGCCGCGACCCGTTTTATCCACGGAGAGGAAGCCGTCCAAAGTGCGCGCGCAACAGCCCAAAAACTCTTTGAAGTGTCTGGAACAAGCCTTGATGAAACATCTTTACCAACGATTTCTCTTACAAGAGAAGAGCTTGAAAAAGGGGCTTCCATCATGGACCTTTTTTGCCGCCTCGGCTTAACAAATTCAAAAGGGGAAGCCCGTCGTTTGATTGAGGGCGGGGGGGCACGCCTTAATGATATCCCCATTGAAAATGAACTTCTAACACTCACAACCGCATCCTTTGAAAGTCAGCCCATCCTTAAACTTTCAGCGGGCAAAAAACGTTATGGGTTGGTGAAAAAGGTTGGGTAAATCCAACGGTCTCACTCATTGACAAACTGATTTGCACATATTCGTCATAGCGGTGCACGTTATATTACACTCTGGATACGATGAAGGCGCCTTGCGGCATACGTCTATGGGTTTAAGGAGTTTTGTATATTCCACTGCAGAGCCGTTTGGTTTACCACACCAATCAGCACACCTTGTGAGATTTTTTCCCGTGCAACTGCAAAGACAATCACATACCTGTATACATTTTTTAGGGTGGCAATCCGCATCTGAGGTGCACCCCATGACTCTTCCCTCAAGAGAAGAGAAAGTTCCCAAACCCACTAAGAGTAAAAATATTTTTTTCATAAGCATTAATTCGCACCTCTTCCTTTAAGAGTAGCACATTCAAACCTGAAGTGTCTCTCTCAAAAGTATTTGCCTCCTGTTAAAGATGTAAAATAATCTCCTTTGTCACTACAACGTGATCATGAGTTGCAAGCACAGCACTCCCTCCCTTTTGCAAATGCTGAGTTAGGGCAGAGAAGAAAATCGTTTTTCCAGCCTGATCTAACCCTTCTTGTGCCTCGTCCAGGATCCACAAGGGGCGCATCTGCCAACTGCAACGAGAGAGACTCACTCGCTTTTGTTGACCATGAGAAAGGTGAGCAATTTTTTTCTCTTTAAACCCCGCAACGCCCCAGGTTTCAAGGCCGTCTTCTATACTTTTTCCAGAAATTCTATACATGTCTTGCCATAGGCGAATTTGATCTTTGAGCAACGCTTCTGGATGAAGAGCCAATTTGTGACCCACATAGAGAAGCTCTTGTTGATAATGGTTTAAATTGTGCGAGCGAATCTCTTCACTTTTCCAAAAAAGGGCGTGAGACGGGGGACGGATGAGTCCTGCTAATAGACGCAGAAATGTTGATTTTCCTGACCCATTGGGACCTTTTACTGCAAGCGTCTCTCCTTCTTTTAAAGCAAAAGAAATCCCCGAAAAAAGGGGCTTAAAGCCTCGTGCGTATGAAATATCTTTTCCTTCGAGCATAGTGGAACCCTACTGGAAACATGCGCATTTGGGAATGAGAAATTCAATCACGCAACGATTGCTAAAAAGACCGCTTTCGTCTAAAGATAGGAAAGATCTTTGACAGTGATGAGTGAGTCCATGAAAATATCCCAAAAAGTTAAAAAAATTCTTTCAAACTATGAAAGTGATTGTCCTGGTACAAAGGCAAATCTTGTGCGTATCTTGATGCATGGGCATCTTGCAGGCACGGGGAAGATGATTATCTTGCCTGTCGATCAAGGCTTTGAACATGGTCCAGGGCGGAGTTTTGCCATTAATCCCGCAGCTTACGACCCCATTTATCATTATCAAATGGCAGTCGATGCGGGACTTTCCGCCTATGCTGCACCCTTAGGGATGCTTGAAGCAGGGGCCAGTACTTTTGCAGGTGCCATCCCTACCATTTTAAAAATTAACAGTTCCATCAGTCTTCTCCCCGGTGGAGATGATGCTGATCAAGCAATCACAGGATCCGTAAGTGAAGCCTTACGGTTGGGGTGCTCGGCCATTGGGTTTACCATTTATCCCGGATCGAATGCGACTCTTGCCATGCTTGAAGACCTTCGGGAAATTGCCGAAGAAGCCAAGGCCAGTGGTCTTGCTGTCATTGTGTGGTCTTATGCGCGTGGGAATATGTCTAAGGAAGGCGAAACGGCCATTGATACAATATCCTATGGAGCTCACATGGCTGCTCTTATGGGAGCACATATCATTAAAGTGAAACTCCCCACAGATTATTTAGAAAACAAAGAAGCAAAAAAGGAATATCTGGATCATAAAGTTGATATTGGCACTCAAGTCGCCCGCGTACGCCATATCGTGGAAACTTGTTTTCAAGGACGACGCCTTGTCGTTTTCTCTGGAGGAGCCGCTAAAGATCTTGAAAGCGTCTATCAAGATGCAAGAGACATTCGTGATGGCGGGGGGAATGGGTCGATTGTTGGCCGCAACGCTTTCCGAAGACCCCGCGCAGAAGCCATGAAAATGCTCAGCACCCTTGTTCAAATTTATCAAGGAAAATTATGAGGAATAATTTATGAAAATCAACGGGAATGCCATTCGTCCAGGCAACATCATTCAACACAAGAATCGCTTGTGGATAGCTGTCAAAACACAACACACCCAACCGGGTAAGGGTGGAGCTTATTTACAGGTTGAACTTAAGGACATCCGCGATGGCACAAAGCTTAATGAACGCTTTCGTTCCAGTGAATCAGTAGAGCGAGTCCGTCTGGATGAAAAAGAATTCCAATTCCTTTACGAAGAAGGGGAGGCTATTGCTCTCATGGACCTTCAGACTTTTGAACAAATTCATCTTCCTAAGGAAATTTTGGGCGATTCCGCTGCTTTCTTAAAGGATGGCATGATGCTAACTGTGGTCTCTCATGAAGGAGAAATTGTAGGCGCAGAATTACCAGAGACCGTCATCATGGAAATTGTCGAAGCGGAGCCAGTGGTTAAGGGGCAAACTGCCTCTTCCTCCTATAAACCAGCCATTTTAGAAAATGGGGCACGTATTATGGTTCCTCCCCATATTGGGACAGGAATAAAGGTTGTGGTCAACACCGCAGACGGAACTTATGTCGAACGGTCAAAAGAGTAAAAGGGTTTAATATGGCACATCAGCTACGAGCTATCTCACGATCTCCTCATTTAAATGTCATGTGCAATGCGGCTTTTAAAGCCGCCCGTGGCCTTGTCCGTGACTTTGGAGAAGTTGAGCATCTCCAGGTTTCCCGAAAAGGACCAGGAGACTTTGTCTCAAACGCGGATAAAAAAGCAGAAGATATCATTTTTAAAGAGCTGAAAAAAGCCCGACCTTCTTATGGATTTATCATGGAAGAAGGGGGAGAGATAGCGGGTGAGGATGAACATACTTGGATCATTGACCCCCTCGATGGAACAACGAACTTTCTTCATGGTATCCC
>JAKBAL010000441.1 GCA_021809225.1 Pseudomonadota bacterium
AAAAAAAAAACAAAAAGACATGGTTTTTTATTGTAAAAATAATGCTATGAAAATTAATCAATTGTATAGATAATAAAATAGATCTAATTTGCTACGAAAATTTAATCAGAAGGATTATTTTTGAACACAATTAAAGGGATAGATAAATAATATAGTAATCCACTTGGGAAAATAGAAAAACTGAGCTTATTAAGACATCTTTTTGATGCTGTTTTTATAACGCCAAAGGTTCAAGAAGAATGTATCGTAGATATTTCTTTACCAGGCGCAAAAGCCATCGATCACGCTATTTTTGAAAAAATGCTTCATGTTTTAACCCCAGCGAAGAATTTTAATATTGAAAATAAGCTGTTGTTGCTGGATGAGGGCGAAAAATCAGCCATTTTGTTGGGGAAAGAGTTACAGGCAACTTTGCTCATTGATGAGAAACGAGGTCGGTCAGTTGCTCAGCATCTTGAGGTCAGAATTCTTGGAACAGCCGGTTTGCTGTTACGTGCTTATCAAAAAGGGCTCATTATTGATCTTCACATATGTATAGAAGAGATGAAAAACCAGGGCTACCGACTTTCAGAAAGGCTTATTGAAGGTATTCTTAGTCATGAAATTTTATTAAAGTCAGAGAAAAAATCATCTGAGAAATAAGAAAAAATAGGAAAGGCTATCTTAATATTCTAATTCATCTACATTATTGTTCTGGAATTAACGCTTTTACTCATTTTTTTGAAAGTCTTATTACCTATCAAATAAGCTCTGATAAATCCTCTTTAGATCAAATTATCAAACTTCATCCTTAATCACAGTTTAGGTAAATATAACCACACTCATTATTATTAAAAATTCAACCTTCATTTATTCTTTCAAAAGGCTTGAAACAGATTCATGGATTTTTAATATCTTGTTTTCATCTTTTGCAATGGCTTCATAATAAAACCTTATTTCCTAATCAAGGACAGATTCTAATTTTGTGGTTAAAGAATCTAAAGTGTCTCTAATGCTGCATAGATATCTATAGAAAAAGCCCGAAGATTTGTCTTAAATCGCTTTATCCATCTTGCATCTCTCTCATGCTTCCAGGAAGGTCCTGCTACTTCAAAATTAAGAAAATGCTGGACAAACTGTTGAAAGCGTCCTCCGAATACATCAAATTCCTCTTGCGAGAATTCATCTTGAAGAATGGC
Organism: Pseudomonadota bacterium; assembly: GCA_021809225.1. The sequence goes on from JAKBAL010000441.1 coordinate 1,179, forward strand.
TAAGAGCTGACGCGTCTGATTAAGAGCTGTATACCCTTCAGAAATTGCAGCGTAGAAGTGTTTTGTAGACGTTTTCTGTGTAGAGGGCTCTTGATAGTGATTGATTTCTAAAAGCAAATGATCGATGTCAGCTTGAAGATCGATTAGCTTAGATAACGGGATAGTTGATTTGTCATAATAACGTGCAAACTCTGTATTAAGATCACCAAAGATCCACCCAAACTGTTCAAGGATATCATCAGGAATACGCCGTTTCTTATCGGGTTTTACCTCTGGCTGAGGGATTGGTTTATCCTGAGGACGTCCGACCAACCATTTAAAACCGTTAAGAACCCAATTAAAGGTAGACTGAGAATGCTCTTTTTGAGCTGGTTTTTTGTGTTTTAGAAGGAGATACATCATTTTATTAAGTTTGGCATCGATGTCATCTTTGATGTGGTCAGGGAAAGGAACCATCCACTTCATTTCTTTTGGAGTCTCGTCTTTATGGGTAAATACCTTCCAGAGAAACCCCCCGAAAATAATCATACTATCCACCGGAAGGACAGGCATAGGACGGCTTGCAACACACGCATTAGTGGCAGGTGGGGTTGAGACACACGCATTAAAAAAAGAAGATACTCCCTCATCTAAAGGTGTAGAAGAGAAAAGGTTAAAAGGACGCTCTTCAAAAACATATGTATTAAAAGAAGGAGGATTTCTTCGTTCTAAAGGTGGAGAAACAGAGAGATCAAGAAAAGAAGCATTTAAACCAGGTAAGTCAGGCATCCTTAGTTCCATAGAAACACTTTGCAGTAGAGATGGGTCAAGAAGGGAGTTAGCTGATTCCGCAGAGAGCAATTTTGAACTGAGAAGAGAGAGCGCATCTGAGACGAAATTTGTTGTTTCAGGGACTTCACGGAAAGAGCTTATTCTTTTTAGGAGATGGTTAGTGATATCCCATCCCTGTTCCAAAAGGAACGGAGGAAAAGTCTGAAGAACTTGGAGCGTGTAAGGAATGAAATTTAAAAACTGAAGAGGCTTCAAACTTGAAGCTGAGCTTGTGACAATTTCTCCTCTTTCAAGAGCTTCATGGAGGAGTTTTCTTTGTTCTTCAGTTATTCCTAAGGAATTGATAGGGGGGTCTCTTGAAAGAGCTTCGGAAGAAAAATCTTCTCGTGCATCTTGAAAATGCTCATCATCTTCGTGTCTTACAAGACCCTCAGAAGCAGGACTTTCAAGTGCGTCTTGGAAATCTTCAGAGCCCTCTTCAAGAGTGGCTCCTTCATGAGAAGAATTGAAAGATTCTCTAACATCTTCAAACTTGTCATTAGCTTCAGTTGTTTCAAGACGAGGGTATGTTGCATGGAAAGAATTAGGCGTTACAAAGGAAGTATGATCTTTTTCAGAAGATAAAAGAGCTCGTCGTGCATGCGTATTTGGTTGTGATAGTGTTCCACCATGACACAGCTGTGATTCACAAGAAGATTGAAGTTGGCGATTAATAAAAATTTCGAACTCATTCGCTGCTTGTGTCC
>JAKBAL010000442.1 GCA_021809225.1 Pseudomonadota bacterium
TCCGAGCATCAAGACAGCTCCTAGAGCAGTTGTTGTTAAAAGACCTTTCATTTTTTTCTCCTATAAGTTTTTACTGTGCGTTATTATTTTTATTTTATATGTATATTATAAATAATAAGTTAATAACGGGAGTTTTTTAGAAAAAATAAAATTAAAAATTTTTAAAAGACAAACACTGCAGAATAAGCTGTGAAAGAAGTTGCAGTGAATAACAATTTATCTTGTTAGATCATCCAGAAGAGTTTTTTGAGGTGTGCCTTCAAGGCTTCGATAAATGGTGATGGTTTCAAGGACTCTCATGACATAGTTTCTTGTTTCAGCATAAGGGATGAGTTCAATCCAGTCGATGATATCAATGGTTCCTTGGCGTGGATCGCCAAAGTCTTTGCACCATCTTGCAACAGGAGTGGGTCCTGCGTTATAAGCCGCAATGGCTAAGATATAAGAAGAATCAAAATTGTTTAAAAGTTTTGAAAGGTGCGAGGTGCCTAAATGAAGATTGTGCTGAGGGTCAAAAAGCTTGCTTTCGTTATGCGTTATCTTTAAAAGCTTGGCTTCTTGAGCGGCAGTTTGTGGCATAAGCTGCAAAAGCCCCATAGCTCCGGCAGAACTTTGCACTGTCGGATTAAAGCGACTTTCCTGGTAAGCAACGGCCATCACAAGGGCTTTTTCTGGAATTTTTTGTCCTTTTTTGGGGATGGCATGGATAGGATAAGCTTTCGCTAAGGCAATAGGTTCTTTATATCCCGCCTTCTTAGCTGCCCAAACGACATCATAGGGGGAAAGGGTATGAGCGAGTTGAACGGCCAGCTCTCCTTCCGTCTTTGTTTTGCTTTGACCTGCAATATGAAGAAGGAATTTGCTGAGTTCATGCTTGGCAGGGTTTCCTAGGTTTTTAAGGATATGAGCTGCTTTTACGATGTCTTTGTTATGAAAGTTTTTTTTATCGTTTGCTGAAGCTTTGGAGGTTGAAGCTAAGGAAGGATAAGGAGTGGTGCGAATTTTGGCTGCTGCTAATTGTCCATAATAAGTGGCTTTATACTGTGCTGCTTTTTTATAGTAGGTCTCAGCTTGAGCAATATTGTTCAAGGCTTCTTGTGTTCGTCCTAGCCAATAAGCTCCTCGGGCTTTGCTAATAGCGCCTTCAACGTTTGTAAAAAGGGTTGTAAAATGTTGCTGAGCTTCTTTTGGTTTTTCTAAAAATCGCAAAGAAAGCCAGCCTAATAAAAATTCAGCGTTGGAGAAATCTTCGCATCCAGATTGTAGCTTATGACTTTTAAGAAGTTGATAAGCTTTTTGATATTCACCCAGTGCAATAAATTCACGGGCTATATAGTTTCTTTCTTTCCACCATTTTGAGGCATAGGCGGGACTTTCGGAAGACTTGATGAGGATGTTTGCTGCTAGTTGAAAGTCCTTTTGTTTTCTGTGCCATTTTGCTGTCTCATATAACAGACCTTCATCCTGTTGCTCTTTAGCGGGTAAAGCTTTCATCTTTTGGAGGGCTGTTGACTTGCCGGTTATAAAAGCAATCCTAACGTCTGCAACGTTGCGCATAGAGGTGGGAATATGAGAGAGAATCCGCTGAGCATCAGCTACGTTCTCATTCCATAAAAGAAATTGCAGGCGGGCGATATAATCCTTTTTTTGCAAAAGGTGACCCAAAGAACTTAGAAGTTTCTTTTCTTCAGTTTGAGTAAGTTCCACAGACTTCCAGGCTTCAGCAACGATTTTAGCTGCTTTTTGCTTCTCATTTTGAGCTAAAAGCACTTCGGCATAAGCCTTGATACACATTGGTGTTTGCGGAGGATTTTTTTCAAACCAAGTTAAAATTTCTTGAGTGGATCCTTGGGTAGCAATGACCTGCTCAACTTTTTGACAGAGGTTTTGATGGGTGGGCCAGTGTGTGTGGCTATTAAGAAATGTAATAAGTTCTTGGGGCGTAAATTGCTCTGGATTTCTTAAAATTCCCAACCAATACATAAGCTTTTGGCTCACAGGGCATCCCTTAGCTGGGAGTTTGCCTTGCTTGTTGATTTGCGCTAAAAGTGCTGACTTGCAGGCGTTTACTTCTTGCTCTGGTGATAATGCAGCAAGAGGCATCGTAGAGCAGGCTCCGATTAACAACGACTTGTAGAGTTTTTTAAAGAACGATATGGTCATAATAGTGATTCTCTTACTAGAAAGATAGAACGTGTTTCAAGGGGTTTATACAGCCATCATTACACCATTCCAAAAGGGGAGGGTAGATGAAAAAAAACTTGAAGAGCTTGTGGCTTTGCAAGTTAAAGCGGGTGTTCAGGGGGTTATGGCAGGCGGAACGACAGGAGAATCCTTATTTCTTTCCGGCGAAGAACAGACGCGAATTTTTGAAATTTGTGCTCATGTGTGTAAAGGTAAAGCTCAGTTGATAGCCAGTACGGGAACGCTTTCTGCGGAAAATACGATTAGTCTCACCCATCAAGCTCAAAAAGCAGGAGCAAATGCAGCTATCGTTATTACTCCTTGGTATGTAAAGCCGTCGCAAGAGAGTCTGTATCATTATTATAAAGAGGTTAGCGAAGGGGTGAAGCTCCCCTTTATTATTTACAATAACCCCACCCGGACGGGTGTTGATATTTCATTTGAAACGTTGGTTAAGTTAATGACTTTTAATAATATTCAAGGGTATAAAGATTCTTCCTCGTGTCT
>JAKBAL010000443.1 GCA_021809225.1 Pseudomonadota bacterium
CCTATTAAAAATTTAGTAGAAGAACTTCTTTTGAAAGATCAAGTTTGAAACAAATCAGTGAGAACACTGATCATACCTCTAAGCCAAGTATCTTTGATTAGTAAGTTTAATAGCGGCTATATTTTTAAATTAATCAATTTTAAATTAGGTTAAATCTGTAAATGGAGCTATCATAAAAGAACAAGATGGTTGGAACTCAAAAGAAGAGAGGTCGAGTCTCTAAGGCAGCTTAGGCAACCTAAAGCAATGTTACCATGAAGAATGTAAGTTTTTCTTCCTAACTCTCTTTAAGTTTGTGAAAGTAACAAGCAAGACATTCAAAGACGAAGACAAAAGCGAAAGTGTTGAGATCATTGATGAGGGCTCTCCTATTGTGTAAATAAGAGAAGCTCCTTCAAGAAAACAATACTCCAATACCCAAGTATCTCAAAGAACTTAGAGGACTGGAGAAAGGAAAAATAGCTAGAGAGCTAAAATTGGGGTTAGCCCTGAAGAAATCCAACAATGTCTAGTTTACATCAGAGGGCTATTGACAGAGTCTAAAGGTGAGAAACTCTTAGTGGATGTACTAGTCAATCGTCTACAAATGCTGTCAAGGGGCTAGATTATGGTTGACAAGAAATCAGAAGACGGAGGTATAGAGGATAAAGACAATGGATCATTCAAGAATGATAATTCTTTTGTTCTAGATGCAAGTCTTAAATCAGAATCAGTAAAGGTTAGAGATGGTATTGCGGTAGCAATCAAATCAATGATAAGGAGATAGTTCAAGGAGAAAGAACTCAAAGCGACCTTTGGTCTCTTCTATGAGAACTATGAGTCTGACTTTAAAAACTAAAGACAAGAAGTGATAGTCAAGGCCATAGAGAAATCTCCCAAGTTTACTTTTCTGTAAGATCATTCTATGTTAACACACATTCCCATTGTATAGACTTCAAATGCTTTCAGTCATTTCCTCCAAAGTTTCTAGATGGATAGATCCTACCCACTTTTTTTGTAAGGTGCTAACTAACTTCTGCAATGAAGAATACAATCATAGACTCTTGGATACCATCATGTAGAAAAACCACACAGTTATCAAGATCTGTGCAGCTCGCAAGTTTGTTCTCTTAAACCCCAAGGATCCATCAGCTAAGTTCAAAGATTATTAATGGTTCGAAAAACAAAGGATGAAAGTGTGCATCATATGGAAGATCGCTGATGGTTGGGAAGCAGATAAATGGGTAAAACAGTTCCTAGATCACGGCAAAGACGATTCTGCTTTTTTGAGTGACTTTAACTAAAAGACTATCGCTTACACTTCAAACAACCTTGAAAACCTAAGAGGGGAAATCCTAAAGAAGTTGAAAGGTTTCATTCCTCGATACAACTTTGCTCTCAACATCTATTCTTATGTAAACCTTTAGCATAAGGCATGCTTCTTTGAGTTCCACTAGTTCAACTCTCATAACCATATGATGAACTTCCTTACAGCCATTGGGAATGTCAAGGTTAAAGGAGTTAAAGCTTGCTTTATGGTTGGGTATGTTTACTTTTACCCAGACTACCTCAAAGATGTTATCAGTCTCCCATAATCTTTACAAGAAATCTCAAGTTTCTTCAACTCTATCACAGGTAAATTATATTTCAATTTAAACACAAATATGAAGATCGATAAGAACAAGAACAGGAAGATGGTGCTTCAAGTTCATTTAAAAGGCAAAAGCTTGATGAATAGGGTAGCTTCATTACTGGTAGTGTAGGCTAGGCTCAATCATCTATGAATAACAAACCAGACCAGTCTTTACAGAGGAGAGTACCTCAAAACACTATTGAAGAATCCAAGGTTCCCATTCCAAATTAGAACAAGAGAGATTAGAAGTTCTTTTTTAAGCAATCGACTTAGTTTAGCAAAGGCTTTGTAAGATTTTGATCCTCATTAAATCTACAGATTTCTCCAACAACAAATGTTTCTAAAAGTAATTCCCAACTAATGTTCAGTGGTAAGCTACATTACATATTTGCTTATAACAACATGTTATAGGAAAACCTATTCTCTCATCAAACCCATTTAGTCATTCGCCTGAAATTGTCAATCAGGGGAGTTTATTCGATATTGAAGAGGAATCTGAAAACCCAAACAACAGAATCCCTGAGAATATCTCAGAAAAGAGTGAAGAATACGTTGAAAGTCAAATTGGTTCTTAAAAGAATCAACAGCCTAGTTCTTCCAATGCCATAGAAGGCATGAGTGGCAAATAAGGATCTGCGAGTAAGTTATTTCAAAGTCTGACTCTAATAACAGTTATCGGTCATCAGAATGCTTACCAAGACAAATCCCTATAGTAACGTATTCAGGAGATGAAGCCTGACCAAATCAACTCTCTTATTTAGAAAGATGAAGACAAAATGAATGTTGATGGCTAACATAATCAGCCTGGTCAAGGACATGATTCTTCTGGGTATGTTAAATAGCCTGACGGTGATGGAGGAATTGCTTAAAGTCAGGATGAAGGGGAAGATGATGGCAACAATGGAAACCAAGAAGAGAACAATATGGAAGATGAGGCAGCTGGAAGGAAATCTGCTTAGCATCTTAATGAAAATAAGGATTAGAATCCAATCGGTGATCAAAATCAACCTGGCAATCAAGATGCTCAAGCTAACCACAATGACAATGCTGACAATGGAGAAAAAGCTAATGAAG
>JAKBAL010000444.1 GCA_021809225.1 Pseudomonadota bacterium
AACATGAAGCCTTATCAAGGAATTGCTTGCCTCGAAGGAAGATTTGCAGAAAAAGTATTTGAAAGTTCACTAAAATTCTCTCAAGATCTAAAGCTGGAAAGAGTCCAATTAATTGCTTCATCAGACGATTCAATTAGCCGTAGAAGCAGATTCAGTGGAACTTTGGGTCTTTCTCCAGTGAGTTTTTGCAATGGAGCACAATTTGGCCAAGATGCAATTATTCATGAAATTCGAAGAGGCTACAATGGCTTCATGATTGACATTCCAAAGCTCGTTTTTACCTCTGTATTCAATTCAAAGCTGCAGTCTAGCTTCAATGGCGCTACTTTTGAAATTGAACAGTTCAAATTAGGTTCTGTTCTTTTTAATGAAAGATTCAAAGTAAAAATTGATTTGGATTGCAATGAGATGCGAATTCCAAAAAAAATATATAACGCCTATAAGCAAGCCGGTGTGGACTATCAAGTCGTGTTTGAAACGGATCCAAGAAACAACCTCAAGAAAATGGTCAGGTGGATAGCTAGAGAAGTTTACTTGGAATTCGCGAATGGAAGGAAACTGTTCTTGCCTCTGGGTGAAAAGAGCGTGATATTTGTTGATTTGGCAATGAAACCACACGATGAAGAATACATTTCACTGGGATTGTTTTTCTTTGATCATTTCGCCGTGTCTTTTGATTTGAAACATGGGAGGATATACTTTGACCCCAAAAAGAAAGACGGACGCTGAATATAATTGAGGTTGGAACAAGAGAAAAGATTTAATAAAAAAAGCAAAACACTTTCTGTTTGAAAGATTGTTATTCTTTCCAGCCCAACGTGCTTAATTGAAGCACTTGCGAAAGAACAAGGCGAGTATTTATAAAAATGAAAATATTTATTAGGTGACAGTTCTCCATTTTCAACTCTCCAATGGGAGTGTTGCTCTTTGCCTAGCCAAACACAACGTTTGACAGACTCCTGGATTCCGTTAGCAATCTTTCTGAGGTCTTGCCTGTGTAACAGCCTTGCGTGAGCGTAACTGCTAACAGTTTCGATATCAGGTTGCCTTTATGAGGCAACTTGCCCTTCTTCCCGGGATCTTGTTCAGAATGAATTTCAAGATCGATCTCAGCCCACCACGTTCAATGATTGTACCTTGCAGGACTTTTTGGAAGAATTTGTCAATCTCCTGCACTGTTTCCTTCATTCTTTCAGCTTTGAATTGCTCAGGAATATTTTTGTAAACTTCTTTAGACTGAGCGTCCGTTCCAGTTCAAGGCTCTATTCTTCTACAACATTTAATTCATACATTGTGAACTTGTTGAGCACACTATGTTTCCATCTAATTACCTTGACCAAGAAAGAATCACTTCCCTCTTGCAGACAGTTGTATTGTCCTGTCTTTGCCAGCTTCAGGATTCCCTTACTTTCTGGACAGATTCCATATTCCATTCTGTATCCAATGAAGCGATCATTCAGCGCAATAAATTTAAAAAAAAGGTTCAATTCCTCTTTCATTCACAATCCCTAAATTTTATTCTCACACTCGTCCTATTCTTTATTAACGCCCTTCTCTTCTACCTTTCTCATGTGCCATGGAAACATCTTTTTCATCACCAAAAACACCAAAGTTGCCAATGCAAGTGTCGCCACAACAGAAAATATCGAGAGAAAAAGTGAAAATCCTTCATGTTTGGTCCATCCAGTGCGTGCCTGGAGCAACACCTCGCTTTCCTTTCCATGCTTCAAATATTCAATGCAAAACTCCTCAAAAACAGAAATGGTCCCATCTTTCTCACTGTCAAGCATCAATGCTAAATCGAAACTTTTCATTGACTTGTTGAATCTCTGGACAGAAGCAAAGTTGCTTGCATCTGATGAAGAACTCATAAATTCCTCACTTAGCATCAGTGAATGCTTCTCAAGAACTTCTTTTACAGTAGCGATTCTCCACGACAATTTTGATTGAATTGAATCTTTCAAGTCGGAAAAGCTTTTAGCAATTCCAAAAAAATTTCCTGTCCAAAGTTGAATAGCTAGTGGATCCAGCCGGTTGTACGCATTGATTTTTTCTTTTGCATCACTTTGATCTTTGCACAGCCGTTCCAGTGTTTCTTTAAAGACAGAGGCATTATCCAGAATCATATCCACTGCTTCAATGTAATTCTCTGGTGTTTTGGGAAACTTGGCTGCATTCTCAAAGAGAAAGTGTGACCATTTTGCACTGAAAGTGGCCAGAGTTTCAAACAAGAATTCTCCTGAAAGAAAGTCGATTTCTAGCTTCTTTCCATGCTTCTTAATGTGCCTCTTTGCACCACTAAGGTCAGCAGTTGTTTGGTCAAAGTACTTCCACTGGACAAAATCATTAATCCATTCATCCACCACAACGTCACTGTACTTGCTAATAAATAGACCAAAGTCTTCCGGGCTCAGAATCTTGTTTTCTTCAAAAAATTTCTGCAGAATTCTCTTCAATTCTTGCAAGCATTCCAAATAGATTAGAGCCTTTTCAGTTGCAGTCTCCAATAGGTTCACTTTTGCATTCAATTCTTTGCATTCTTCAAGGTTCATGAACACTGAATCATTCAAAGTTATGCTTCCCAAGTCTTTCCAAAATGCATAAGGATCTTCAGATTTGCCAAGAATTGGAAAGCTGTTCAATTCATCTCTAGCTTGAACAAGCAATTCAATTGGTGGATT
>JAKBAL010000012.1 GCA_021809225.1 Pseudomonadota bacterium
CCCTGATCACTCGTTCCTTATACTGTTTATCGTAGTAATCCAATCCAGCTTCCACATAATCAGCCCCTTGTATGAGCATGGAATAAGAATAGACTTGCAATCTTGCGAGCCATAGCTGTAATAGCCTTTGGTGCTCCCAATTTTGCCCTCATTCGTCTTAAAAATCCCCCAAGAGCTGTTTGGCTATTAAACAATGAAAAAGCTGCCATCCTAAAAAATAGTGCCGCTCGATTGGCCGACGGTTTTGTTCTTGAGCTCAAGCGCTTGCCCCCTGAAACTTTATTCTCAGGGCTTAACCCAAGCCAGGAAGTAAAATGCTTGCCTGTCTTCCACTTTTTCATATCAGTTCCTATCTCGCTCAAAATTTTGACAGCTAAATTGCCCTCAATACCAGGAATTTTTGTTAAATCAACGCCTAATATGGATTGAAGATGTCCTAAAGGATTAAAGTAGAGCGCATTTCCTCTTCTTGATTTATAAGCTCTTGGTTGATTAATCTTTTGCTTTGGATTTTGATCTTTATCAGAATCTGTATCTTTAGACTCTCTATTTTCCAATTTTATAGAATCAGGATTTAATACAATCAAGGCTGACTCAATCTTTTGATCGCAGGTAAAAATCTGTTGCTGGTAAAAATCATAAGATTCTAGAGCTTGTTGAAGGCTAAACAAGTGCTCTTCCCGATAGTTGCCCGTCAATGACTTCTCGATCACATCAATAGAATTTTTACAGCGTGGATCCCTCATTTTTGCCAATTTTTTTAGATCCCTTTCTTCATTAACAATAGTGCGGATGATTTGCATGCCTGTTAATCCTGTAATATCACTGAGAACATTGCTGAGATGAAGGTTCATCTGCGTCAACGCTTTTTGCATACGTAAGGTGCAGCTTGCCGCATTTTCCAGAAGTGCATCTCTTTGTCGGGTATAACTACGCAAGGGCAAAATTTTATCATCTGGACGGAAGGCTGGAGATAACAAACCACAAGCGTGCAATTGTTGAATCCACTGGCAATCTTTCACATCACTTTTGCGACCCGTAACATTTTTGACATGACGAGCATCCACAAGATAGACCTTAAAGCCATGAGATTCGAGAAGTTCAAAAAGAGGAATCCAATACACGCTTGTTGACTCCATAGCAACAGAAGTCACTTGGCATTCTTTAAGCCAATTTGCCAAATCTTCCAGATCGGACGTGAAAGTGGAAAATTCTCTCACACAAATTTCCAAATCACCATTATCTGTAGCTGTGGGAACAGGAGCAGCAACAAAATGAGATCTGGAGCCAATATCAATACCAGCAACAAATGGATTAGTTTGTTTGAGATAGCTCATCTTTTTTTCTGAGAGGGCTTTTTCTTTGTTTTTTTATCTGTCTTTTCTTTATGTTTGGCCATATTATTCTCCATTATTATGATTATAAGAGTGGCTTGTGCAGCAGGATGAGGTTTGGTTGTACACTCTCACGGACGGGATCATAAAAGGGAATTTATGTCACCAATGACGCTATCGTCACCATCCTGAAGCCATGCTCGTAATCGGGTATAAAAACACCAGTGAACTATCGGTCTTCACAGCACAAGCCGAGAAAAATATAACAACTAGAAACCGTTTTGATAATGGGGTCTTTAAGGGAGGATAAGGTGAGTTAGTTCACGTCGTGGGCCGCGGGGCTGTCCCCCGTAGGTGGGGTGCTCCTAAATAATCACAAAGAAACATGCCTTTGACTCATTGGCAAAAAAGCTTAATCCTTTCAAGACATGTTCGGTGTTTTCTAAGGATTTTGCTGGCCAAATAACTCTCCGTGTTTTTTATCATGCTCATCGTGAATAGCTTCTTTTGCAAGGTGTAAATACTCTTTACCTTTCTGAATGCATTGTTTATCAGTACGACTAGTCACAACAACACGATTAGCCCACTTCAAAGACTTATCATAATTCTTCTGAATCCCAAACTCGTCATTTCCATTGAGAAAACCCTCTGCTAAATATAACCGAGCTTCTGCTTGACCTCTCTTAGCAGCCTTCTTAAGCCAATGAAGAGCTTTTTCTTTATTACCTAATCTCTCATAACTTAATGCTACAATATATGAAAATCTGAGTCTTTCCCAACGGTCAAGCTTTATAGTCCAATCTCTTGCCAGATTTTTATAGAACTCCTTTGTTTCCTTATCAGAATGTTTAATACGCTCATATTCAAAACCATATCGATCTCTTACATGGGAAGCTTTTATTTCACTTTTTTCTTGATCTTCTTCCATTGCTATTAAATGGGTGAAGGAAAATAAAAAACCGGTTGCTGTTAAAGCAAAAAAACTTTTACTCATACGGGGAAACTTCTTAAAATAATTTTTGTTGCTCATAAATTTTCCTCCTATTTAATTGAATTAAATGTAATCTAAGAAAAAAATAACAAAGTTAAATACTCTCTACAAGCTTTTTTATTTTTAAAGTCTCAGAAATTATTTGGCACGAGTTCTCATGAATTTTAAGGGAAAAAAATATTTTTAGATCGGATCCATGCTATGGACAAATCTAGGTTCTATCCGGTTTTGTTAAAAGTTTAGGAGAATGGTATAGATAGCGCTTCATCAACTACAAGGAAACACTATCATGAAGAAGTATTACATCAGGGAAGATGCATTTGAAAAGATTTTTATGTACTTAAGCAGCACGAAAGACGTGTATTGTAAGAATCTTGAGAAAACAAGGAAATTTTTGGAAGCTGTCTACTTTATTATGCGAACAGGAGCTCAATGGGTAGAATTACCAACATGTTATGGGAACTATAAAAGTGTACACGATCGATTTATCAGCTGGGTAAAAAAAGGCATTTGGAATGAAATACTTTCCTATTTTTCAAAAGACTACGATGGAGAATCCTTTATGATTGATGGAAGCGTCATAAGAGCTCATGCTTGTGCCAGTGGTTACAAAAGAGGACAACAAGAAGCACAATCGAAGTAAGGGAGGTTTTTCGACGAAAATCCATGCTCTTGTGGATGCCTTGGGTCTCCCTCTCAAATTTATTTTAACCCCAGGACAAAGCAGCGAAATCAAGTGTGCTCCTGATCTTATTAAAGGTATTGAAGGGGCTAACATTCTTGGTGATAAGGCTTTTGATTGCGATGTTTTTCTTGATCAAATACTCTCTCAAAACTGCACTCCAGTTATTCCGCCACGGTCAAATCGGAAAGTCCAAAGGGACGTTGATCACCATTTATATAAGGAAAGACATTTAATTGAATGTTTCTTTTCAAAAATAAAACACTTTCGTCGAATATTTCCGAGATTTGATAAATTAGCTGAGGCTTATATGGGATTTTTAGCCTTTGCTTCTTCTATCATTTGGCTTAAATGAAAACCGGATGGAACTTAGCCTTATTTATATTTCATTTAACTACAATTTCTTAAAAGAGGCAAAAAATACGGTTCCCATATAACTGCTTTCATCCAGGATAGTTTCTTCAAATCCATGGGATCGGCCAAGAGCTATAATTTCTTGACCAGTAAATGTTGTGGGTGAACTTTGAGTGAGTAAATTTTGACGGAGTTCAAAAAAGAAATCAGACATACCTTCAGAAACAAGCTTTTTCTGTTCCATTTTCTTTACTTCAGATTTCAGAAAGCATGTAAATTTATCCATTTTCTTTTTACTCACCGTTCTCACACTCGCAACAGATAATTTTCCATCTTTTTTTAAAACTCTGCATGCTTCTGTAAAAAATTGATTTACCTCCTCCAATGATAATTGATAAAGTACATGATTTGTCATTATTCCATCAATAGAATTATCAGGAACCTGAGTGCCATCTGATCTTAACAGGCTAGTTATAGTTGAAATATGGACGTTAGTTGAAGGCATGCCTTTTTCAATTGCAATTTCAGTCATCTTTCTACTTAAATCAAATATCTCAATTTCTCTTCTTGAGTCCTCTGCTTTTAAGTATCTTGCCAAAAGACCCGTTCCTCCTCCTGCATCTATTATCTTAACATCTCCACTTGGCATTGATTCCGAATGTAGGTTTCTCAATGCTCTGTAGAACACAAAATTTTCTGTAACATCGTTGTAAAAGTGGGAATACGAAAGAGTAGTTACAACCACAGGATTTCGCCAGCCATCTGTCTCTGCTATTTGAGCTAGAGATCTGAGGTTATCTATCTCTCGAAAACAGGGGATAACAGTTGGTAGTCCATGCTTTGCCAAAAGTGTATTATTCTCGTTTATTTTATCTAAGTAATCTGCAATTTGAGTCGTAAGAGTAGAAAGTTGAGCATTCAACTTTGATAACTTTTTCTCATAAGAATCATTTTCAAGTGAAAGGAGCTCTTGGTCTTTTTCCGAAGATTTTTCCTTCTTATGAGGTTTTTTCTGTTTTATTACAATATCTGTACTTTCTAATTCATCATCAGATGAACCTACTGCCAAACTTTGATTTGAGCATAGAAATATGAAAAGGATAAAAGCCGCATTAAAGTACTTTAGAAAATTCATAAAACCTCCTTATTTAACGCATTATACTTATAAATGATATTTTAAAAACAATCAATAAAATGAGAACCTCGAAAAACCCCTATTTTTGAATTTGTTATCTTCTGAAAGCCGCAAATTTCCTATAGTTCATTTTTATACAGGAGGTTTTTCGAGGTTCTCAGGTCGCCAAGATAAGCCATAATATATTCTTGTTGATCTGTATTAAGAGGGGTGATATCAACCCAAATTTTATATTAACTTATTTTTTTGGGAGTCCATTCAAAAAGGATTTATTGCTTATTCGTTTGGATTGTACATATGGAGTGTACATGATAAGGTTTTGATAGAAAAGATAAAACGGATGTTGTAAAGGTACCCTAAAATAAAAATGAGCGAGTAAGAGATATAAATGTTAGGGAGGAAAATAGCCAAGAGTAGTTTCATTTTTTACATTTTGTTATTTGGACTATCCAAACATCTGACAGCAAAACCGCTGCCGCTTACACTATCTGAAGTTGAACAAATTACAATTTCTATTTCCCCCGAGATAGAGCGTTTAGAAGCCACCAGCGAAGCCTTTACCCAACAAGCGATTGCTGATGGTCAATTACCTGATCCAAAACTTATGGCAGGGGCAATAGATGTTCCTGTCAATACTTTCAGCTTCGATCAAGATGATATGACGATGGTAGAAATAGGCGTGCAACAATTTTTTCCTCCGGGAGACACATTGGCAATCAAATCAAGACAAACACAGGAAAAAGCCAATGCAGAGAAAAGAAAAATTGATGATCAAAAGGCTCTCTTAGTCCGCACTGTACGCGAAATCTGGCTTAACCTTTATTATTGGACACAAGCGGCTCATGTCGTTCGAGAAAATCAATCTTTATACCACCAATTATTAAAAGCGGCGGAATCACTGTATAGCGTTGGAAAAGGAACCCTATCAGACGTTACACAAGCTCAATTAGAACTTTCTCGCCTCGACGATCAAGATATTCAAATTCAGCAACAAATTGATGTACTGCGGGCTCAGTTAGCCCGTTATATAGGTAAAGCGCAAACTAAGCGACCTTTATCGCATAGTTTGCCGCAGTGGCCACACCCTCCTCCTCTTCATGCTTTAGAAGATTGCTTGTCTCAACATCCTTTACTGAAAGTAGATACCGCAAATATTGAAGTGGCTCGTAATGAAATTGCGTTAGCAAATGAGCAATACAAACCAGGTATTATGGTTGATGCAGGGTATGGCATTCGTCAAGGCCGCATGTCCTGTTGTGGCGGGCGACGTTCCGATATGGTAACGGCGAGAGTGACAGTTGATTTGCCGATTTTTCCGTCCAACCGGCAAGATCGACACTTTCAGGCCACTTCGAGTCAATTGACAGCCACACAACTTGACCGGCAAACCCATCATCTTGATTTACTCAAAGATCTAAGAACGCAGTATGATCTTTGGCAACGTTTTGCCCAGCGTGAGAAACTTTATGAAAAACAATTGGTTCCTGAAGCTAAGCAAAATTCCCAAGCTGGTTTATTCGCCTATCAAAGTGCTACGGTAGAAATAGCAACAGCGCTTCGTGCTTTGAGTAGCGAATTAACGATCGAGTTGGAGCAACTGCAAGTTAAAGTAGAAGGGGCTAAAGCAAGAGCTGCTCTATTTTACCTGGAAGGAGTGACAGGGTGAAAAAGAGTTTTTTATTTATCACTGTTATAGCTGCTATGATCTTAGGTGTCTTTATTGGATGGTACTCGGGTCATTTTACAACAAATGTTGAAAAAGCGGAAAGGAAACCGCTCTATTGGATGGATTCAATGGATCCTCAAACTCGTTACCCTGGTCCAGGTAAAGCGCGAATGGGGATGGAACTGTCGCCTGTCTACCCTGAGGAAACAAAAGCTACAGAGACTCCAGGAACGATTCATATTTCTCCTGCTATTGTTAATAATCTCGGTGTACGTACTGTCCTGGCGAGCAAGGGGACGTTAAAAAGGGGAATAGAAACGGTAGGTTACGTTGAACCTAATGAAAATAAAATTAGTCATATCAATTCATATGCAGAGGGTTGGATTGAAAAACTTCTCGTGAAGACCCTTGAAGAACCTGTAAAAAAGGGACAACTCCTTTTCCAACTTTATTCACCGATGCTTGTGAACGCTCAGGAAGAATATCTTATTGCCTTAGAAAGTAAAAATAAGTATTTGATTGATGCTTCTTATAAAAAATTATTGGCATTTCGCATTTCTGACCAGCAGATTCAGCAATTAAAACAAACACGCAAAGTCAATCAACTCATAAATATTTACGCACCACAGAATGGGATTTTATCAAAACTCAACGTTCGTGAAGGAGCACATGTGACGCCTCAAACTGAAATTATGAGTTTAGTCGATCTTACCAGCATTTGGATGGATGCTCAAATCTATGAAGAACAAGCCAATTGGGTCAAAGTTGGTGGGGCGGCAGAAGCTCGACTTCCAGCTTTTCCTGATAAGATGTGGAAAGGGGAAGTCGACTACGTTTACCCCCAAGTGGACCCCAAGACACGCACCGTTAAGGCGAGATTTCGGTTCGATAATCCAGACGTTATTTTGAAACCCAATATGTATACTTATATTAAGTTACTTACGGAAATAAAACCAAATGTACTGACCATTCCCATCGAAGCGCTTATTCGGACGAGTAAAGGGGATCACGTTATTATCTCCTTAGGACAAGGACGCTTTGATGTACGTTCGGTGGCGACAGGTATAGAATCTGGAGACCAAGTCGAAATTTTATCTGGGTTAAATCCTGGAGAGCAGGTGGTGATTTCCGGACAATTTCTCATCGATTCAGAAGCAAACTTAAAAGCAAGTTTTCAACGGTTAGAAACTCAAAAAGTGGATAACGATCCTTCACTCAATAAAAAACCTAACATTATTATAGGGCATGGAACGATCGAAGCTATTGATCTTGAGAAGCACCAGCTGACAATTAAACATGACCTAATAAAAGAAATTAATTGGCCTGCAATGACTATGGCGTTTGACGTTGCTGAGAAAGTAGACCTACGTCAATGGCAGGAAGGAACTATCATAAATTTTCAACTAGAAAAAGATAAGGCCAATCAAATGGAAATTATCCATATTGAGAAGGCCAATAACGAAAAAGGCACATAATGATTACGGAGATTATTCGTTGGTCGATTCAAAATCGTTTTTTAGTATTGCTTGCAACTGTATTATTAGTGTTTTGGGGAATTTATACTCTTAAAAATATTGCTGTGGATGCGATTCCTGATTTATCCGATATTCAAGTCATTATTAAAACGGATTTTCCGGGGCAAGCTCCGCAAGTTGTGGAAGATCAAGTCACATATCCCCTGACAACCACTATGTTAGCCGTACCAGGAGCTGTTACTGTGCGAGGAGAATCGGGCTTTGGCGTTTCCTATGTTTACATTATTTTTAAAGATGGGACAGATCTTTATTGGACCCGCTCGCGTGTCTTAGAATATTTAAGTCAAATCACCACTCAACTCCCTCCAGAGGCACGCATAGCGTTAGGACCGGATGCGACAGGAGTTGGCTGGGTTTATGAATATGCATTAGTTGATCGTACGGGCAACCATGATTTATCCCAGCTTACGAGCTTACAAAATTGGTTTCTTAAGTACGAGCTCCAAAAAGTACCAGGCGTCGCTGAAGTTGCTACAGCTGGTGGTATGGTGCGCCAGTATCAAATCACCTTAGATCCTAATCGATTGCGCGCTTATGGGCTCACACTCAATCAAGTGAAACAAGCGGTTCAACGAGGGAATCGTGAAGCTGGTGGTTCTGCCATTGAAATGGGTGAAGCTGAATACATGGTAAGAGTAGGCGGCTATTTGAAATCAATCCAAGATATCGATCAAGTTCCCGTGGGACTTGGGAAGAATGGGGTTCCAATTCTTATGAAAGATGTTGCTGTCGTTCAACTCGGCCCTGAAATGCGTCGTGGAATTGCTGAGTTGAATGGCGAAGGGGAAGTTGTGGGCGGCATTATCGTCATGCGTTATGGGCAAAATGCGATGGAAACAATTGCGGGCGTAAAAGAAAAACTTTCTCAACTGAAATCGAGTTTACCGCAGGGGGTAGAACTTATTGAAACTTACGATCGTTCCAGTTTAATTCAACGGGCAATTGATACATTACGTGATAAATTGATCGAAGAATTTATTTTAGTGTCTCTCATTTGTATCGCTTTTTTATTTCATTTTCGATCTTCGCTGGTCATTATTATCAGCTTGCCGATCGGGATTCTTGTTGCTTTATGTATCATGCATTTACAGGGCATTAATGCCAATATCATGTCTTTAGGGGGGATTGCCATTGCCATTGGAGCTATGGTTGATGCGGCTATCGTCATGATTGAAAATGTCCACAAGCATTTCGAACATGATACAATTACAGAAGAAAATCGTTGGAAAATCATTCAACAAGCAGCGATTGAAGTGGGCCCCCCTTTATTTTTTTCCTTATTAATTATTACCTTTAGTTTCCTGCCTATTTTTGCTCTGCAAGCTCAAGAAGGGCGATTGTTTGCTCCTCTTGCTTACACAAAAACCTATGCGATGGCCACTGCTGCGGGTCTTTCTATCACGCTTGTCCCTGTCTTGATGGGGTATCTCATTCGTGGTAAAATCAGGACTGAGCAACAAAATCCATTAAATCGAGCGCTCTATGCCATTTATTACCCTGTCATTCAAGCCATATTAAAGACCCCCAAAACGATCCTCGCCATTGCTGTTCTCATTGTGCTTGTGGGGTATTGGCCTCTCTTACGTTTGGGAAGTGAGTTCATGCCCGAGTTAGATGAAGGTGATCTTTTGTATATGCCAACGACTTTTCCAAGTATTTCAGCGGGTAAGGCACAGCAACTTTTGCAACAAACCGACAAGCTCATTAAAAGCTTTCCCGAAGTGAAGAGTGTTTTTGGAAAAATCGGGCGCGCTGAAACCGCTACTGATCCAGCTGGCCTTTCTATGATGGAAACCATCATTCAGTTTAAACCCAAAAGTGAATGGCGGTCGGGTATGAACATGGAAAAATTACGTGCAGAACTAGAATCACAAGTCAAATTGCCCGGATTATCAAATGCATGGGTTATGCCCATTCGTACACGTATTGATATGTTGGCAACGGGTATTAAAACGCCCGTTGGAATCAAAGTGATTGGTCCTGATTTAAAAACGATTCAAGAAATTGGTCAGCGACTCGAGAAAGTCCTTAAACAAGTTCCTGGAACGGTGTCTGTTTATGCAGAGCGCGTGGCAAGCGCTCGGTATGTTCAAATCGACATCAATAGACTTGAAGCGGCACGTTATGGCTTAAATATCGATGATATTCAAGATATCATCAAAACAGCCGTAGGGGGGATGAATATCTCTCAAACCATAGAAGGCAGGGAGCGTTATCCTGTTGATCTTCGTTATCCGAGAGATATTCGTGATTCATTGGAAAAACTAAAAACTCTCCCCCTTGTGACACCTAATGGCGCAATACTTCCTTTAAGTGAAGTCGCACATGTATACATCACTGAAGGTTCTGACATGATTCGAAGTGAAAATGCGCGTTTAAATGGCTGGGTATTCGTGGATATTGCAGGGCGTGATTTGAGTACTTATGTGCAAGAAGCCCAACGAGTCATTAAACAAGATGTTAAATTACCTCCTGGTTATTCCTTAACGTGGTCTGGGCAATATGAATATTTAGAGCGCGCGAAAGAACGTTTAATGGTTGTCGCACCCTTTACTTTGCTTGTTATATTTTTTCTCCTTTATTTTTGTTTTCGACGTTTTTCAGAAGTCATTATTATTTTAACCACACTGCCTCTTGCTTTAGTAGGTGGGCTTTGGTTGGTGTATATATTGGGGTATAACTTATCCATTGCAGTCGGAATTGGCTTTATTGCTTTAGCGGGCGTTGCTGCTGAAACAGGTGTGATTATGCTCATCTATCTCAATCAAGCATTCGCTAAACATCAACAGCGGGCTGAGCAAGAAAATCGACTTTTTATAAGGGAAGATCTAGAGAATGCAGTAACCGAAGGGGCCTTGCTCCGCTTAAGGCCTAAAATGATGACTGTTTGTGCCATTATCGGAGGGCTCCTTCCTATCATGTTCTTCGGGGGAACAGGTTCTGAGGTTATGCGCCGTATTGCAGCCCCTATGGTGGGTGGGATGGTAAGCGCAACGTTACTCACACTCGTTATGATTCCTGCTGTTTTTCTCTTATGGAAGAGGCGAGAGTCCTAATGCACCTTATCTGTAAGTGAGAATGGTCAATGACTAGCGAAGACTACAGGATTGTTTTGATAAATTAATAGCCTATCACACCTACGTCTAAACACATAACAGAGTTTATTCAACTTTCTTAAAAATCGCTCCATAGTGGTAAGGAGGAAGCTCAACAAGTGATTTTAATACAAAGCCTGAAGGTAGAAGAGTTTTTTCAACTTCTTCTGGAGACATACGCATTTCTGACTTAGGACCTCTAGGGAGCCCTAGCGCAGTTGTTTCTTCACGTGGTAGTTTGTGCCAATTGATAATAGCAAGCTCTCCTTCTGACTTTAAGATAGAGAATATACTCTTACTCATAGCTTCTTTGTCAGGAATTCCATGAAATGTATTGGCAATTAAAACAAAATCTACTGGTTCTGGAACTAATTCAGAAAGCTTCATTGCGTCCCCTTGTATCCAGTGAAGATTTGTTAACCCTCTAATCTCTGCTTCTTTTCTTGCTTGTTCAAGAAGATCTGCGTCGAGCTCAATTCCATAAACTTTAGAGCTAACCTCAGCTAAAGGAAAAGTAAAATATCCATCCCCACAACACAAATCAATAGAAGTTGATTCCTTTTTAACACCTAAAGAAAGAATAACGCCTTTAGGATCAGGCCATAAAGTATGCCACCAATCAGCATCTGGCATTGAAGTTGCTGGGAACATAGGATTGTGTGCTACTTTTACTGAATGTTGGGCAAGATCTTCATCTCCTATCATGCAAAAAGAAGGCGATTGATAAGAGAAAAGTGAAATTATGCAGCCTACAGCTATTTTTATACTTAATCTTTTTTTGTGTATCATATACAACTCTTTTATAAGGTGAATTTAAGATTTTAGTAATGAAAATATTATTCATTATTTATTTTATATGATTTAAGTCTCTTAATGTATTCAATAGCTTTAGTGTATGAAGCTGAATTGCATTACTCGTTGTACGAACTTGATTTAAAACTGCTTCTTCGTCCGAAAAATCTATAGCAGGAGCTTCGATTGACCAATGAAGTCTAGAGGTTCCCTTTGGTAGCATAGGACATTGTTCATCAGAGCTATTGCAAGTTGTTATGACAAGGTCAGCCCATTCGATCATAGAATCATTTAACTTTTTAGAGGAGTGATCCTTAATATCAACTCCAGACTCTTCCATTACTTGGATTGCTTTAGGGTTTAAAGGTCGAGGATTAAGACCAGCTGACATTAATTCAACAGAATCACCACCCAAGGACTTTGCCCATCCCTCAGCTAATTGAGAACGAGTAGCATTTCCTGCACATAAGAATAAAATACGCAGCTTAGAATCTTCTCTTTTCTTTTCGATACCCTTCAAAACTTCTAGTTCATCTTCTTTGTATACACTAACTATCTTAGAAGATGAAAAATCCCTTTCCTCTTCTTCTATCATACCAAAGCAAGAAAACTGGAACAAAAAACTTGCACATACAAAAGCGGTAGATATTTTCATGATTAAATTCTGTTTATTTTGCTTATACTTCATCATATGTAGCTCCCCCCTCTTATGATTGATTTTATTAAACTGATTAGTCGATTAAACCACACATTAAATTATTTTCTAAGTCACTGCAAGAATATTTTTTGCTAAATACATGAGACGACTCTACACAGTAATCCTACTAACTTTAATTACGGACATATAAAAAGTAGTCCCGAAATTTTGGTTGATTGAGTTGATAGAGTCACTTACGGAGAGAGATCTCTTAAAATCCGCAATACGAAACGTGGAAAACCTTAGAGAAAAAATAAATAAGGCTCTCCTTAAAGCACAAGACACATTAATTTGATTTGTGCTATGATTATTTTATGAACTCTGTCCTACGTATCATCTTTCTATTACAGTTTTGTTTGGGATTTAAGCTCAACGCCCTGCTTTCTGCTAGCGATATTTGTGCACATAAAGAGAGGATCCATAGCATTATCATTGGCGGGATTAGGGCACCTGGGCATTGGCTTTATCCTAGCGTGGATAAAGTTTATGATGAAGATGATAAGCGTGTTCTTATCATTAATGATCTTTCTATGACCAACCCTGATGTCCAGATTGAAGTGCAAAATAGCACACTCCCTGTTCTTGAAGAAAAGCTTGCTTGTTTAAAAGGGAGCGTCAAGCAAATCTTATTTGAGCATGTGGGCTATGGGCTTCATGAAAAACATTTTGATTATGTCATTCAATTTTTAGTTTCTCTTTTAAAGCCTGGGGGTAAGATAGTATACACCTCCTATCGCGTACCATTTTCTTACTCTGATTCTCAAACACGTCAAAGAAAAAAATATCTTCCCATAGGTCCAGACTTATGCCAACTCCTCGGAATTCCAGAACCTAAGATTATCTATAAATTTCGACCTTATCAAATAACCTCTAAAGGATATCACCTTGAAAATGAGCTAAAATCACTCAATCATCACATTCATCAGAAAGTCCAGACTCTGCTTGAAGTGAATTCTTGCTATAATATTGAAAATGATCCTGAAATTTTAAAATTAATGAAAAGGGCTAAAAGTATCTTTAATCATTCG
>JAKBAL010000013.1 GCA_021809225.1 Pseudomonadota bacterium
AAGCATGATTGCAACCCAAGATTGCTCCCTTGGAGGCGTAATCCTTGATTCCGAATTTTATAATTTGAGGACAGTTATAGACCAAAAAACCCTTTCGAATATTGCTAAAGAAACTCAAGGAATGATTGAAAATATTGACAAGGAAGCGAATCTCACGGAAGAATCAATGCATCTTCGATCCTCAGTAGATTATATTTCCCAGATAAAATGCCCTGTTTTGATGTTTCATGGATTCAACGACAACAGAGCCCCTGTAAAGCAGGCTATAGACTTCTATGAAAACCTTTCAAAAGCAGGAACTTCTGCGCAATTGCATCTTTCTCCCTGTGGTCATCATACGCCATGTGAGGAAAAAAAGGCTCTTGTTGATCTATTTTTAGAGAAAAAGCTTTCCCTTCATTAAGTTTTTAAAAAATTTTTAGTTCATCAAAAAGACTTTTTCAATAAAAAAAGGCGCTTCACAGCGCCTTCAAGTTTTACTAATACTTCTTTTTTTATTATTTCTCAGTCTCGAGTGAAACTCGAGCTCGATCTATTTATAATCAAAAAACAAGATATCCACTCGACGATTATGCGCATCTACTTTTGGTCCAGGAGTTTCACCTGCAGCTTTTATAGAGATGCGATGGGGATTGACACCCATATGAACAAGTTCCTTTTTGACCATTATCGCCCGTTGTTTAGAGAGTTTCTTATTATGCTTTTCATCTCCAATGGGATCCGTGCGTCCAACCAAAAGAAGATGGCCTTTATAATCTCCTAACATCGTTGCCCCAACTTTATCAACGATGCGCTTGGCTTCCGCATTAAGATGCGCAGTTCCAAGCTCAAAGAATACCATATCTGAAGGAATAGTCTTTTCAATTCCACCCGCCATCAGCAGATCAACATCAACCATGGAAATGTAAAATTCGGCTCGACATCTCGCGATGTCTTCTTTTTGCCAACCTTCAGCTTGTTGTTCTACCCAACAGTCAAAATGAGTTTGAGCATGCGCTGTCATTTTTGGCGCTATTTCCGATGCACCAGCTCTTAAAGCTCTTTCTAAACGTTCCCTAGCTGCTATAAGTTCAGGAAGCATATCTTCTTCAATATCC
Source organism: Pseudomonadota bacterium (assembly GCA_021809225.1). The sequence continues at coordinate 1,098 of JAKBAL010000013.1, forward strand.
CATTCACACAATTGTGTTGGTTCAACTAGACATCCTTCTTTAGCCTTAAGTGCCTTACAGTAATAGTAAGACGCAGACCATTCATCATACATAATAGATTGTTCAGTATTACCGAGTGTTTCATATTCTGTAGCGAGCGTTCTTGTAAATTCAGAGCCTTTTTCTTCAGTCTTTTGCAAAACTATTTTGTGATATTCAGAACAGCCAGTGATCGCAAAAAAAACACTAAGCGTGCTTATCTTAATACCTGTTGCTAAAACTCTATTTCGCATTTTTGACTCCCTTTTTCTTAACCTCTACTTCGATCACGTGAAAAGAAATGGAAAAATCTCTTCAGATTCTAAATAGGTGCTCACAAGACTCTATAAATAAACGTATAAAATTTTTATCATGTCGCTACCAGAGTGCCAGCTAAATTGTTTCTAATAGACCAAAAAATAACAAGAGTGAGGTAATTTTAACACGTTCTCATCTCACGACTCTTAGAATTCTTAGTTGTGCTTACCTGTTGCTTCCCCCTGCTAGGGATAAAAAATAAATATGACTAAAAACTTAAGATTTTACCCTCATCAAAATGCTCAAGATATCAATCAATTTTTGCCGAATTTCTGGACGAGCCGTCACCATATCAACCATTCCATGTTCGAACTGAAATTCAGCGCTTTGAAAGTCAGGAGGAAGAGCATGGCGGATTGTTTCTTGAAGAACGCGAGCTCCCGTAAATCCGATGATGGCTCCTGGTTCGGCAATTGCAATATCACCCAACATGGCAAAAGAAGCGGCAACACCTCCCATTGTGGGGTTTGTTAAAATGGGAAGGTAAGGAAGACCTGCTTCTTTCACTTGTTCAACGGCAATAACCGAACGTGGCATTTGCATGAGAGAAAGGATGCCCTCTTGCATGCGGGCTCCTCCTGAAGATGGAATGACAATATAGGCAGCTTGAAGGTCTATAGCGCGTTCGGCTGCTTTCACAAGTCCTTCTCCCACAGCCATTCCCATGGATCCACCAATAAAGGAAAAATCAAAAGCAGAGATAACGGCAGAATAACCTCCTATTGTCCCCTCAGCCACAAGAAGGGCGTCCTCCTCTCCAGTTTCAGCTTGTGCTGCTTTTAAGCGGTCTGGATATTTTTTCGAATCTTTAAACTTCAGAGGATCAATAGAAACACTTGGTAGAGGAATACGGAGATAACTTCCCTGATCAAAAAGAGTATCAAGACGCATCTTCGTGGGCATACGCATATGATGGCCACAATGACGGCATACATATTGATAAACGACCAAATCCTTATGAAAGACCATCTGTTCGCAAGCTGGACATTTAGACCAAAGGTTATCGGGAATTTCCTTTTTGCGAATGAGGGCATTGATTTTTGGTCGCACGAAAGTGGTAAACCAACTCATGGTTAACTCCTTTTCCTCTTATTGCTTTTCCCTACCAGATGAATCATCATCTGACAAGAAAAAGGATTTTAAAATTCCATAGTAAATACCTGTTAGTCTTTGAATATCGACGAGAGCCACGTGTTCATCTATCTGGTGCATGGTGGCTTCGCGCATGCCACATTCAATAACGGGACAATATACGCTAATAAACCGGCCATCTGTCGTTGCTCCTGTGGTAGAAAGGGAGGGGAGATGACCGATCGTATCACGGACTGCTTTTTGCACAAGCTCAATCTTCTGTCGATCTTCCGTTAAAAAAGCATGACCATGGAAGGTAAGGACAAGGTCATGCTTACCCGCATATGTAGTGCAAATTGTTCTCACCTTCTCACAGAGTTCTTTATCATTTTGTAGTGTATTAAGACGAATCCCAAACTGGGCCTCAATTTTGTGAGGAATGATATTGGCTGCTGGATTTCCCACATCAATAGACGTAACTTCAAGCCGAGTTGGTTCAAAAAAGTTTGTTCCAGTGTCAAAATGATAGTCATTAAGAGCTTTTAAACAAGCTAACATTCGGGGAATGGGATTGTCTGTATATTGAGGGTAGGCAATATGCCCTTGTGTTCCATAGCAAGTAAGCTTTCCCGTAAGGCTTCCCCGTCGACCTATCTTTAAAGTATCTCCAACCAGATGAAGAGATGTTGGCTCCCCAATCAAACACAAATCAGGAATATCTTTCCTTTTGGCTAAGATAGGGAGGACTCTTTGAGTTCCATGAATGGCATCCTTTTCTTCATCTCCTGTAATTAACAGACTAATCCTACCTTTGAAGGATGTTGTCTTTAAAAACTGGGAGAGAGCACTGATAAAGCAGGCGATGGCGCATTTCATATCCGCTGCCCCTCGGCCCCAAAGTTGATCATCTTTAATTATTCCTTGGAAAGGATCATGAGTCCAAAGATTTGCTTCTCCTAAAGGAACGACATCCGTATGTCCTGCAAAACAAAGGTGAGGATGGCCTGAACCGAGATGGGCATAAAGGTTGACGATGTTTTCAAAGTCGAAACGCTCGCAAGTAAATCCCAGGTGAGTTAAGTATGCTTCGAGAATTTCAAGGGCCCCTTCATTTTTTGGGGTAATGCTGGGGCAACGAATAAGTTTTTGGCTTAAGAAAACAGGATCCATCAGCGTAACAGCTCATTAATAGTTGTTTTAGAACGTGTTTTTTCATCGACATGTTTGATGATAACAGCACATTGAAGACTTGGCTTTCTTGGATCATCCTCAGAAATTACGCCAGGAACCACGACAGAATAAGGAGGAATTCGTCCATAGGAAATGGCATTTGTCTCCCGATCGACAATTTTGGTAGAGCCGGTCAGGATAACACCAGCACCAAGAACAGACCCTTCTCCAACGAAGACACCTTCAACGATCTCGCAACATGCTCCAATAAAGCAATTGTCTTCAATAATGACAGGATCTGCTTGGGGAGGTTCAAGAACTCCACCAATGCCTACATTGTCTGAAAGATGGCAATTTTTACCAATTTGCGCACAAGATCCGATCCGCACGCTTGAGTCAATCATTGTGCCCCCATCAATGTAAGCTCCCACATTAATAAAAGAGGGCATAATCACAGCTCCGGAGGCAATATAGGCGGAATACCGAACGATAGCTCCGGGTACCACGCGAAATCCGGCGGCTTTAAATTGGTCTGCCGTCCAGTTTTGAAACTTTAAAGGAACCTTGTCATAGGCAGGAGTATGAGAGTGATTCATAAGCATCGAATCTTGCAGTCGAAAAGAAAGAAGAATGGCTTTTTTAATCCAACTTTGAGTAATCCATCCCGTCTGTGTTTTTTCAGCGACTCTTAATTTTCCTCGATCCAGTTCAAAAAGAATGTCTTGGACAACACTTTGGATGTTTCCTGTGCTTTTAGGCGAAAGGAGCTGGCGCTTGTTCCAAGCGTCTTCAATGATGTCTTCAAGAGGGGAGTGAGTTTTTAACATAGCATCTCTTCAAATTATCTATAGATAGGACAGCTTTCTTTGCGTCCTCTGTCAAGAGGTCAACTGAAGTCTTTAAGGTCGTTTTTGAGAGTTTTAACGCATCAAAATTTTGCATTAAGAATAATGCTATGAATTAAAGACAGTTGTGGCGTAACAACAAGCTACAGGTAACGTAGTTGGACCACTATAGTTATTCTTTGCTTTGCTTTTGTAGATAGAGCTCTATAATTTTATCTTTTTCCTTAATATTATCCAGCAGATTCTCCAGAAAGTTGATTTCTTTTTCCTTAAGCTGCAGTTCTGCAAGAAAGGGGTAAATTTTTTCATTAATTTGAGAAATTAAAGCGGATCCCGCCTCAGTTAGGCATAAGAGACGTTGTCTTTTGTCTGCATGAGGAGGTTTCTTTTTTAATAATTTTTTTGCTTCTAAGGTTTTTAAAACAGGAGTTAATGTTCCAGAATCTAAGGAGATTCTCTCACTGATTACAGACATAAGTGTTTCTTTCTCATTATGTAAGAGAGAGAGAACTAAATACTGTGTGTAAGTTAAACCAAAATGTCTTACCAATTTTCCATACATATTTAACAAAAGACGAAGTGAAGAATAAATTAAAAATAGTTGAGAATTATCAAAAGAATTATTTTGAGTTGTACTTGAAGCTTTCTCTTTCATAAGGCTGCCCTTTTTCTACGTTTTTTAAAAATAAGAAATTATCATGAAATAATAAAACATTTTGAAAAATAAATCATCCCCTTCTTCACCTTTATTTTATTTTTATGCTAGGGGTTCATCTTGTAAAAAATCCATATTTAAGTATGAGCTGCTTCTCTGGCAATTACGAAATTAAATTTCTTATAATTTTTCTCTCTCAATCGAAAAGAAGAATCTCACAAACATGACTAATAAGCTCTCACATTTTCTATTGACGGAAAAGGCTATGTCGTTATGATGCGTTTCACGAGCCCCTGTGGCGGAACTGGCAGACGCGGCAGACTCAAAATCTGTTGCCCGTAAGGGCGTGGGAGTTCGACTCTCCCCGGGGGCACCAAGAAAAAACTTTTAGGGGCTCTCTTCTCTTGTTTCAAAAAGTCAAAAATAAGTTTTCGCCAAACTTTCGCCATAAAAACTTTATGGAATGGGTTTCTCAGAAAAATCTTGAAGAAACTGTTATAAATTATACTAAAACACCTAAAAAATGCCTTGCTTGACTAAGGTCTTTTGAAGTCTTAAAAAATATTTGGCACTTCAAACTCGAATGCAGTTTATGCTTATTTTAGAACAGTCTCTCTAGTTAATGGCTTACATTCAATTAAGGATTATCAAATGACAATTTTAGCTCCAGATCAAATGCTGCGAATGATAAAATTTTTAAATGTAGCCGAAAAATTAAAATGTGAGCTCCGCCATTCATGGCTTTCTTCTGGACGTCAAGAAAGTGTTGCAGAACATACATGGAGGATGAGCCTTATGGTTATCTTATTCGCCCCTTATTTAAGTAAGCCTGTAGATCTTGAAAAATGCCTTAAAATTGCGATCCTCCATGATTTGGCTGAAGCTAAGGTTGGAGATATCCCTGTTTTTGAAACCCAAGACCTTAAAGCAAAACAGCGAAAGCAAGCGCTTGAACAGTGTGCTATGGTTGAGCTCTGCTCTTCTCTTCAAAATAAAATGGGAAATGAGCTGTTTTCCTTATGGGAAGAATACGAAGCAAAAAACAGTTTTGAAGCTCAATTTGTTAATGCTCTTGATAAAATAGAGGTTTTTCTTCAGCATGTGGAAGCTCCCCTTTCTTCATGGACGGAGCTCGAAAAGGATATGCTTTTTCAAGAAAAGTGGCTCAGAGCCCATTGTCGATTTGACACGAACTTACTAGCCCTTGCTGAAGAAGTTTTAAATCAAGGGGTTCAAAAACTTGAAGATGCTGGAGAAGATATCTCGCAGATCGCTCAAAGGGCCGCTGCTTAAATTTTTTTATATTTTTATTGCATTATTGCATTATTACATATGAATAATTAAAATAATTTTTATGCTTTTAATTTGTAGAAAAGCTAAGGACTGTATCTTGAAAGTAAAAGCTCTTTCATCTTTTCTTCTCTCTCTGCTTTTGGGGGAATGTGTATTCGGTGATAAGATTTTCCCTCCTGACCTTACAGATTATGACGGAGGTATTCATTATAAGGGATGGACAAGAGTAACGAATAAGGATGCGGAGATACCATCGGGCATGGTTTGGCTTCCTTTGCGGGCGTATATACTCAAAGAAGCCATTCATCATCCTGAGACGCTTATCCAATTTGTTTTTATATCTCAAGATGTAGATCCAGCAACAAGTAAAAAACGCAAGATCACAATGGCGAGGGGAGACGTAACGGCAGAGAAGATAGAGGCCGGTCATGTAAAGTTTAAGGGAGAAGGAACGAACCCTAAAATATCTCATTACTTTGTGCATAGAGAGCAAGCTACAAGTGCTGGAAGAGCAGGTACAATTGATGGGATGAAATATGACTTTTGGGATGAGAAGAAAGAATCTTTTCCGCTGAATACTCCGCTGAATACTTTTCCTGAGGACGCGACTATTTTAATTGACGAATAATTAACTCCGTTTATTCTTATTCTTCTTTACCTAGCCTTAAGATGATAACCTCATCAGGATGCGTGTACCCCAACTGAAGACGAACTTGTTGATCCAGAAGATCCCGGTTAATATTTTCGGGACGTAAATCACGGACTTTTTCTTCAAGGAATTGACGCTCTTGAATAATTTCTTTCAATTGATTTTCAACATGAAGAAGGCGTTCTTGGAGTTGCAGCCATGCAAGCATCCCTCGATCTCCCTGAATGGAGTGATAAATGAAATACCCCATAACTGCTAAACCTACAGAAGGGGCAAGCGCTTTTTGACTCAGTCTCTGAAAATTTCGTATATTAAAATGCATAATGGGAATCTAGCGGACTTTTTAAAGCATTAAAACAAAATATTATTTCTTATGAAGAAAAAGATCTTCTAATGTGTTCCGAAAAGACGATCGCCTGCATCTCCCAGGCCAGGAATGATATAAGCTTTTTCATTAAGTCTTTCATCTAGTGCAGCTGTGTAGATTGGAATGTGGGAATATTTTTCATTGAAGACTTGTATTCCTTCAGGAGCAGCCACTAAAGCCATGAATTTTATGTTTGAGGCTTGAGCTCCGTGTTTAATCAGTATGTCAATAGCTGCGACTGCTGAATTCCCTGTAGCCAACATAGGGTCAACGACAAAAAAAATACGTCCATTTGCACTCGGAAGCTTAACTAAGTATTCAACAGGTCTTTTGGTTATAGGGTCCCTATACATACCGATGTGTCCTTCATCAGCTTCTGGAATGAGCTCTAAAAGTCCATCAGCCATTCCAAGTCCAGCCCTTAAGATTGGTACAATTGCAGGGTTTGGACCGGCAATGACAGGGGAATTCATGGTCATAAGGGGGGTTGAAATGATTTCGTTAGTCAAAGGAAAATCACGCGTAATTTCATATCCCATCAGAAGAGAGATTTCACGCAAGAGCTGCCGAAATGCATGTTTAGGTGTTTTCACCTTTCGCATTTGGGTTAGTTTATGTTGAATCAAAGGATGATTGATAATATGCAGATTGGGAAATTTTGAGTGAATCATGTTCGTACTTTACCTAAATTACTAGCCCTTATAATTACGTGATCTTGCCTTTGCCATCAAGTTAAATTCGGCTTGCTTTCTTGCTTTTCAATTTCTTTAAGAACAACTTCGAACACATCAAGCGCAAAATCAATCTCTTCTCGGGTAATAATGAGAGGAGGAGCAAATCGTATAACCGTTTCATGCGTGTCCTTAGACAGAACGCCCCTTAAACACATTTTTTCACAAACCTTCCGCGCACTAACAAGATGTTTATGAAGATCAACGCCTATCCACAGACCCATCCCTCTCACCTCTTTAATGAGAGGAGATCTGATATTTTTGAGACGCTCTAACATATAAGTACCCAATTCAGCCGCACGCTTATCAAGACGCTCTTCTTCCAACAAAGCAAGGGCTTCACGCGCCACAGCACAGGCTAAAGGGTTGCCCCCAAAGGTAGATCCATGGCTTCCTGGCGTCATTACGGAGAGGATATCATGCCGGCTTAAAAACAGAGAGATTGGTAAAAGCCCACCTCCCAGTGCTTTGCCAAGAATCAATCCATCAGGTTGAATATCTTCATGTTGAAAAGCAAATAGCTTACCTGTTCGGCCTAACCCAGATTGAACTTCATCGAGGAGCAGCAACACATTTTTGGTCGTACAAAGACGTCGTACTTCCTTAAGATATCCTTTAGAGGGGAGAATAATCCCAGCTTCTCCCTGAATGGGTTCTATTAACACAGCACATGTATTTTGTGTAATGGCCTCCTCTAGCGCTTTTGTTTCTCCAAAGGGAATAGCCTTAAAGCCGGGTGTCAGAGGACCAAAACCTTTTTGGTAAAGTGATTCAGTTGAAAAACTTATAATGGTTGTGGTTCTTCCATGGAAGTTATTATTTGCCACAATAATTTCGGCTTTGTTTTCAGGGATTCCTTTGATTTCATACCCCCATCTGCGAGCTACTTTAATCGCTGTTTCAACGGCTTCTGCCCCTGTATTCATAGGAATTCCCATATTAAATCCTGAGAGAGCACAAGCTTTTTCTAAGAAAGGAGCCAATTGATCTGAATAAAAAGCACGAGAGGGTACCGCAACTTTTTGAGCTTGTTCAATCAAGGCCTTTAAAAGTCTAGGATGTCCATGACCAAAACTAATAGCAGAATAGGCTGTCATCATATCAAGATATTTTTTCCCTTCAATATCCCAAAGCCACACTCCTTTTCCTTTACATAAAACTACAGAAAGGGGCTCATAAGTATGAGCACAAACAGCAGCTTCTCGTTTAATAAGATCTTGAGTATTCATGCTTTTTCCTTATTTGTTAATAACAGATTTAAGAGTAAGTCTCTCATAAGAAAAAGGGTTTTCCTACCCTTATCCAGGTTAGGATTATACTCTACAATTTCAAGGGCTTTTAAAAGAGGATCATTGTGAGCCATTGAGAGAACAGGGAGGACTTCACGTGCTTTCAAACCATGAGAAGCTGGAGTTCCTACACCTGGAGCATCTTCTGGATCAAACCCATCTAAGTCAATGGATAGTCCAAATCCCTTTGTTCCTTTCTTTACAAGTTGAAGGGCTTCTTGGAAAACAGCCTTAAAGCCTCTTTCTTCAACCTCTTTCATAAAATAAATGCGAACGCCCAAACGTTTCAAAAGAGTGGCTTCTCCTTCTTCATAACTGCGAACTCCGATAAGGCAGACGTGCTGAGGACTTAATACAGGTCCCTCTTCTAATAAATTGCACATTGCAGGTTCTCCAAAGCCTAGTAACATCGCTAGCGGCATCCCATGGTAGGCATGAGAGAAGGATGTCTCCATTGTATGAGCGTCCATATGAGCATCTATCCAAATTAGACCAAACTTTTGTTTGGCCTTAAGATGATAAATAACTCCAGGCCACGTTCCCGCTGCAACTGTATGATCTCCTCCAATAATCACTGGAAATTGTTGATTTTGAAGAGCTGTTCCGATGGATGAGGAGATGCGGCGACACATGTCTTCAATATAAGGGAGGGTTAAGTCACCGGGGGGCAAACTCACTTCCTGTGCTGTTTTAAGGGGAAGAAGAGTTTCTTGCCAAATCCAAGGCAGGGAAAGTGAAGACAAAATACCCGATTCATAAAGTGACAAGGGTCCTTTTTCCGTTTCTCGAACTTGAGCCCCCCATCCTGAAGCAAATCCAATAAAAGCTGTTGTTTTCATAGAACATTCCTTTAATCAAAAAATTTTCCCTTGCCCAGTAAAAAGGAGGGGATATAATTTAATATTCGCATAGAAAAACATAAAGGATTAATAATCTAGCGATACATGAAGTTTGTGGAGAAAAACCTACACGCTTGAAAAGTCATATAGGTTAACCGACCTTAGAAGCTACGAGGTCGCTTGTAGAGGAAACAAGGGTTTTGAGTGAACTTGCTTAATGTCATTTTCCTACATTAAAAAGAAAATTTATAGATATCAAGGAAAAAATTAAATGCTAAAAATGGCATTGAGCATTTTGAAGCCAAGAAAATACGGCACAACACTTCCAAACAAGAAGAGAAGTGAGAACCTATTCTCATGTAGCATGTTTCGCGCGCCATTCAACACGTTTTTGCCTGTATTAACTGTGTCAATCATTAACAGGTCAAAACCATCCCTTAAACCCTGTTGGACAAAGGATTATTCAGATCGGCCCCAAAACAGCTTCTTCAGGGTATTGCAAAACAGAAAATCTCTGGAAATTCTATCTATTATACAGAGAAAATAAATACTTATCAAAGAGTTGGCTAATGGAACACGCTATTTTGTTGAAACTAATTGTGATAGCTCGCAGATTTAATTGGGATTCACCTTAAAAATTAAGCCGGTTTTACACCGATGATACCCACTGTTTCTTTTCCATCAAAGCGGGCATCTTGGGGAATGTTGCTTTTAGAAAAAAGAGAGCATTTTTCAATACTAAATCCTGCTTTAAGAAGAGATCTTTTAAGCACCTTATCATCAAGAAAATGGATGGCGTCGGGCAAATGCTCTTGTCTCTTGCTCATGTAACGTTTGACATGATCAAGTTCACCTGGCCAATCATGGTTTTGCGCAATCCGTTCATGAACAATTGGAATGATTTTTTTAAACAATTCTTTGTATACGGTTTCAGCGATGATATAAACTCTTGCTCCAGGCTTTAGCCATTTAAATACTTTTGACAACCCCATATCAATTTCATCTCCCGTTAAAAAATTGAGAACGCGAGAAATCAAAACGGCTCCAAGACTATTTTCTTCAAAATTAGTTTCCTGAGGAAATCGTCCTAGATTGAGAGTGAGATGATTTTTCAGTGTGGTAGGAATATTTTGAACCAACAGATCTAAATGGGGTTTATATATATCATTCGCAATGACATAAGCTCCCATTTTAAGAGAGTCTAACACAGTCACACCATAGGCAACACCAATATCAAGAACTGGGTCTTTAATGTGTGGAAGGGACTCAATATACGCTTTTAAATATTCATTCACGAAAGGACTGTATCTTTCATACATATACCCCATCCCATTAAGTGTTGGGACGAGGTTATAAATTTTCCTTTCTCGCTCTTCTTCAGCATTTAATGATAGGTTCAACTTTAAAGTCAGCTCCATAACTACCAACCTTCACTTTCAAATTGTTTTTTTGAAAAATTTCAATCTCTTTGCCACTATCTATCACATAAAAGAATTAGGCAGCAAGTTTTTTAGATGCCTCTTCTAAGAATTCTACACCTTTATTTTCATCAACATTTATGGAAATTACGGCCATCCAGCCACATAATCCTGCAAACATAAGATATAGCGCTGGGGCAAAAGTTAAACCATGGTTGACAAGCCAGGAAACAATCAAAGGAGCCGTTCCTCCAAAAACTGCCACTCCTAAAGAATAGCTAAAAGCAGAGCCACTGTAGCGTGCAGCTGGAGGGAACAATATAGGCAAGACCGAAGAACACGTCGCTACATAGGGCATGCTTGTTAAGCAAATAAGTGTCTGACAAGCTAGGAAATGGGTAAAGCTCTGGGCCTCTTGCATTATGTGAAATATGGGGAAAGCTGCCAGAATCGTTGATACAGCGGACCAAGCCATAAGCTTTATTCGTCCAATTTTATCAGAAAAATAGCCTGCTATGGGGAGAACAATCACCCACAAAACCATTAAAGATGTGCTGAGCATCATGATTTGTGACGTTGTGAGGCTAAATTTATCTTTATACTGTGGATTCATATAGATAACAGTTAAATAATAAGGAATTGTCGTGTTCATCCCAATTCCTACCCCTGACAAAATGCCTTTAAAGTGGTCTTTAAACACTGAAAAAATAGGCACCTTTAAAATGGCTCCTTTTTTTTCTATTTCTTGAAAAGCAGGAGTTTCTATGAGTTTACGACGGAGGAAGTAGACCAAAATACCAAAAGCCCCTCCTAAGAAAAATGGAACTCTCCAAGCCCATAGAGGCATTAAGCTCATTGTAAAAGTAGCTCCAACAAAAGTGCCAGCGAGAGCTCCAACAAACCCAATAGACGCAAGAAGACTCCCTGCAAATCCCGCCGCATTCTTTTGCACATGTTCGCGAATGAAAATCGCAGCTCCCCCATACTCTCCTCCCAAAGACACACCTTGGAGGAGGCGGAAGACGATTAACAGGATAGGGGCAGCAATCCCAATCGTATCATATGAGGGAAGACACCCAATTCCAAAAGTTGGGACAGAAATAAGAAGGATTGAACTCAGGAACGCTACTTTCCTCCCAAACCGGTCGCCCAAATGGCCAAAGAAAATACCCCCTAAAGGTCGCATAATAAAACCAGCGGCAAAAGCCCCAAAGCTAGAAATCAGGGATGCGGTTGGATCATCAGAAGGAAAAAAAATAGGGGCTAGCATAAAAGCAAAATAGCCATAGAGGTAGCTATCAAAATATTCAATGATATGTCCAGCTGATATGGAAAAAATGATAAAGTTTCTTTTCATATTTACCCTGTGGATTCCTATAAAGCTTTATTTTATAATGAACATTATTTTTTTAAAAGTAGTTGCATTTTTTCTTAAGACAATCAAGAATGAATTTATAGTATATATCAAATTTTAGTTTGTTTTTAGGGGAGGATGTTAGAATGAATTGGGAAAGGCTTAAAGTTTTCCATCAAGTT
>JAKBAL010000445.1 GCA_021809225.1 Pseudomonadota bacterium
TTAATGGTTATGCTATCAATAACGATGGTAATAGAAAAGTAAATTATACCGCTCCCAGCGTATTAGGCCAGAAAGAGTGTATACTTGAAGCTCAAAAATCAGCCTCCATCAGCTCAGATGCGATTAGTTATGTAGAATGTCATGGAACAGCAACAGAACTCGGAGACCCTATTGAGGTCAGAGCTTTAAGTGATGCTTTTAAAGAAAATAGCGAAGGAGCAAGAACGTCGAAGTGTGTTATTGGCTCTGTAAAAGCTAACATAGGACATCCAGATACAGCAGCAGGAGTGGCTGGGTTAATAAAAGTTTGTCACATGTTGCAAGAGAAGGTCATCCCCCCACAGATCCATTATAAAGCACCCAATCCTAAACTTGAATTAGAGACGACGCCCTTTGAAGTGGTTACAGAGAAAAGGGATTGGATTACAGACGAAGGCAAGCCAAGAATGGCTGGTTTAAGTTCATTTGGAGTAGGCGGAACGAATGCGCATGTTATTTTAGAAGAAGCCCCAGAACGACAAAAAGAAGCTAAGATTGAACGCCCCTATTATTTACTCTCGCTATCCGCTAAATCCTCAGGAGCACTTGAGAGAGGACGGAGAGAACTATCAGAATATCTGCTTTCCCATCCAGATTATGATCTTGCAGATGTTGCCTATACACTCCATACCAGCCGAGAAGAATTTAATCATCGTTATATTTGTGTATGCAAAGATATCTCTGATGCTGTGAAGTTGCTGGAAGGATCTGATGGCAAGAAATCCGAAATTGAGCAAGGCCATAATATTCTAGCAAAAGAGAGTGTTCCCTCAGTCGTGTTCCTCTGTTCAGGGGTAGGAGAGCACTACGTTGATATGGGAAGAGGGCTTTACGAAAGTGTTCCCTTTTATAAAGAACAAGTTGATCGGTGTTGTGAGATCTTAAAGCCGCTATTAGAGAAAGATCTCCTAGATATATTATTTAATAGGTCTGGTATTTTTGATCAAAAGGCCAGAGAAGAATTACTGAATCGTACAGAGTACCTCCAGTCTGCTGTCTTTGTGATAGGTTATGCGACATCGATGTATTGGATGAAGAATGGGATTTATCCCAGTGCTTTGATTGGACATAGCACAGGGGAATACCTAGCAGCGTGTTTATCAGGAGTGCTCTCTGTAGAAGATGCTCTTTATTTGGTTGTTAAGCGGGCCCAGATTATTAGTGCTTTGCCTGAAGGGGCTATGCTTGCGGTGCCCCTAAAAGAAAAGGAACTAGAGCCATATCTAGCAAAAGAGGGAGTTTCTTTAGGAGCAGTTAATGGTCCATCGTTATGTGTGTTATCAGGTAAAAAAGAAGCGATAGCAGATGTAAAAGAGACGTTGCTCAAACAAGGTGTTATGAGCATCGATCTACCTGTAACCCATGCCTTTCATTCAAAGATGTTGGAAAGTGTAAAAGAAGAGTTATTAACACTTTTCAAATCAGTAAAATACAATGACCCTAATATTCCCTATATATCCAATCTCACAGGCAAGCAAGTTACAGCAGAAGAGGTAAAGAGCCCTGAGTATTGGTACAGACATACATGTGAAGCCGTGAGATTTTCTGAGGGAGTGCGAGAACTATTAAGAGAGCATACGAGAGGAGAGAGGGTATTTATTGAAGTAGGCCCTGGACGCAATTTAGTGAGCGCTGTCCTACAGCATCAAACGAAAGAAATTGATTTAAAAGGGAAAGTCTTAAGCAGCCTAAGAAATGTCACCCACAACAACCATGATTATGAGTATTTATTAAGTGCTCTTGGTAAGGCATGGTTACAAGGTGCACGTGTTAATTGGGAGAGCCTATATGAAGAAAGCCCTCATTATCACCTAAACTTACCCACCTATTCTTTCGAAAAAATTAGGTATTGGGTAGATGGACCTATAAATATAAAAAATAAAATACAAATGCAGAAAGATGGCGTTAATAGATTTTGTATGAAAGATTGGTTCTATAAGCCAGCCTGGCGCCAAGCAGAGCTAGACACATCTAATAAAAACAAACCTCAAAATTATTTGATTTTCAATAAAAAATCTACGCTAGTACACATTACTCCTGACCTGAAAACAGCAGGCAATAACATTTATTCTGTTATCGTTGGAGATTCATATTCTTACAATAATTCGACACAAGAATATAGTATAAGAGCTTCTTCAAAAGAAGATTATGATAGAGTTTGTAAGAGTTTGGCGCAACAAAACATTAAAATAGATCAACTTTTACATTTGTGGTTAGTAGATGAGGTTGAAAAAAATCATCAAGTTAGTATTGAAAGCATTAACAAATATCAAGAATTAGGTTTTTATAGTCTTCTCTATGCTGTGCAAAGTTTATCAACTAATAACTTAATAGATTTATTAAATATAACTGTTGTAGCAAATGGGATGTATTTGGTAACGGGGACAGAAGATCTATATCCAGAGAAGGCTACAATACAGGGATTAATCAAAAGTATACCTAAAGAATATCCAGAAATAAGTTGTAAGGCAATTGATATCGGTACCGATACAGCAGAGGGTATTGCATGTGTGGTAACGGAGCTTTTACATTTTGATCAAGATAAAAATGCTAGAGACCTGTTTGATAGACAAATAGTAGCCTATAGGAATTTTGTTCGCTATCTACGAGAATATCAGAAAGTTGAGCTCACTGAG
>JAKBAL010000446.1 GCA_021809225.1 Pseudomonadota bacterium
GGCTTACCAAGTCAGAATGCGGTCATTCTTCAAAAGCTAAACGACGTGGCTTCTAATAGGTTTAAAAGCGTTAGAGATAAGGACTTGTTAAAAAAATTGATCGATTTGGAACCGGGGCTTATCGATTCTGATCCGAAAGTCATGAGAATGATTGTTGACAACAAAAAGGACATCGTCTTAAATTTAGATCAAAGCCGTCAATTTGGAGAAATCACCGATTGGATTCTCTCGGACCCGAAAATTGCTAGTTTATTTCCAAAAAGCTCACTCATTTTCGATCAAGCAATTCCTATTGATTTTTTTCAAAATATGGAGAAAAACACTGATTTTTGGACAAAGAAGCAAGAAAAGTATATCAAACAGGACCAGGAAAAGCTGAAAACTCTGGCTAAAATGACGAAAAAAGGAAATGTTCAAAATTTGAGTGACGTTCAGGATAAAACAGGTTTTTTTCAACTCGGCGAAGAGTTCCGAATCAAAAGAGGGAAAGCTAATGCGCCTCCAAAAATTGGCGATGAACTGCTTGAAGCTACCTTTCCTGGACTAATCAAGCGTGGTAGAAAGTTAATACTGGCAGAGGAAGAAATGCAAGTGTTAGAAAACGAAAAGGCGAGATTGGATGCTTTAATCCTTATGAATAAAACAGCAAGGACACGAATTAGGGAAGATCATAGCAAGCTCCTAAGTGAATATAAAAAACATACAGCGACAATAGATAATGCTTTGAAAAAGGTTGGCTTGAAATCTATTGCAGACCTTCATAGCTTGAGCCCGTCAAAGTCTACCGCAAAATTCATTAAAGATATGGAAGCATTGTATGCCCAAGTAGAAAAAGAAAAAGCAACGTTAGATGATTATAAGACAGAATATGAAGATTTGAGAAAAGAATGGAAAGATACAGAGAAAGAGCTTGCCGATATATTAGAAAAAATAGATAAGCAAGCAGCTATTTTAGCCGAAGAAGAAGACGAAGAAGAAGACGAAGACGACACGGGAGCCGGATTGAAAAGAGGACGAGGCCGACCTCGAAAATATCCAAAAGGGTACGTAAAGCCTTATAGGCCTCGTAATAAGCTTCACTTCGCTCAAAAACAGGTACAGGTAGGTGGATTATTGCATTTTACCTCTCAAATAAAAACTCCAGCAGAAATAGCCGAAACGATTCTAAATGTCAAGAGAAACGGCAATGCTCAAAAGGCGAACAGCATGTTGGAAGCCACCCAGGAAATTTTTTCGAAAAAGGATTACGAAAAATTGTATAATGAAATCAATAGTTGATTTTTTAAAATGTTTGATATAATAAAATGTCAGATGAGAACGTTATTTTACTTCAATTAAACTCGGGCGATTTCTCAGTAAGAAAGAGCGACAGTGCTGCCAGTTTTAGAAACACGCTCGCCACGCCTTTGCTTCTTGATTCAAATAAAAAGTATGAGGTTTCACTTTATGACTGCTGGTTTCCTGTTAATCAATCTACCTCTTCTATCTATATCAATACAAATTTAGTCGATAGTAGTATAGTCGGCTCGCAAAGTACTAGTTCAATTTTTTGGCTTCCTTATACAGAATTTGCCAGTGTCCCAAGTGGAAGTAACTTTTGGTTCATTAGTTACAATAAAAAGTGGTATCCATTAGCAAATAGAAATATCAACTATATAGACATCAGTTTTACTTTATCAACCGGTGGGCTGATCCCTATAGTCGGAACTCAATATAGCACGGTCACATTGGCTATTCGCGAAGTACAGTAAAAAAGTAAATTTAATTTTTCTCAAATAATAATAAATGTCATTGCATCAATCGTTCGTTCATTCGATTATCACAGGGGGTCCCGTTATGCACAAAGGTCACGTCGCTGAATTTCCAAGCCAGGATGGGGCAGGTTTTCTCGATTTTGCTAAAAATTTATATGGTAAAGCCAAGTCATTCTTTCAAAACAAAGTCGTTCCATTTTTCGACCGTCACAAAGCCACTGTTCTGAATAAGCTATCAGAAGCCGGTAAAAATGCTCTTAAAATCGGCTTGAAGACGGAAGGGTCGTTGAAAGACCGTCTCAGGGCAGTTGGTAACAATCTAAAAAATACTGCTCTAAGCGAGGTCGCACAGGGTAAAAAAGCACTTCTTAATCGTCTTGAGAGAGACCCTGCAGAAACGATAATAACAGTATAACAAAAAAATTTCATTTTATTTTTTTCAAATTGAAAAAATAAAAATCTTAATAGTAAATAAAATGAACACACTGAATACTTATTCCTCTAGCGGAGGCGAACTTTACCCAACTATTGATAAGAGAGCTTTTTCTTTCAGTAATGACCAGGCCGTGGGAATTACGATCGCCGAACAAAGACTCGAAAGTTATAATCCTACGGTGGCTCCGGCAAATGTAAGCACGCTCAACAATCAAAGTTATCGTTACGAATTTAATATCAATCAAAGCTCCGATGGAAGCATGCTAGATCTGGCAAATTCCTTTTTCGAAGTGTCTTTTCAACTTAACGCTGGTGGGTTTGGCGGCAATATCGGATTGGCACCATTTGCAGCCGACTCCATGATCACGGATTGTTTTATTTATTTAAACACCACACTTGTTTCCGAACCGCATACAAATCTCTACCCGTGGTCGGCCCTGGCGAAAAATTTGCTCCTTCAAAAACGACCTGCGTGCCCGACTG
>JAKBAL010000447.1 GCA_021809225.1 Pseudomonadota bacterium
CTAATTTCTACGATTATTCCTCTAACTCCATGCGAAAGATCGGCGATTCCAACATACTCCTTCCTTGAAAACCAAGGTATAGTAGGAAGTACATTGATTACACCGCCTACTGTAGAAGCTAATCCAACCCCGGTTGCACCCATCTCTAAAGTAATGCCAAAACAGTAAGCCAATGGAATAATTGTCAATCTATAGATAGAAGAGTTAACAAGGCCAAATAAGGAATTTTTTTCTATTCTAAAAACCAGTTGACCAAAATAGAGGATTAAAAATTCAGTCATGGGAGCACCTGCAAAAGCGGTTAAATATTCCACAGCAGCAGTGGCTGTATTCGCGTCTTGCAATATGAGTGGCAACCAAAACCTAGTAGATAAACAAAGCGCACCACCAATTGTGCCTAATACCGTAGATTCTAAAAATCCAACTCTTGCTATTTTGAAAATAACTTCTCTTGATTCGCCCCTACCTTGAGCTGCTGAAATTTCAGCACCTATACCCATAACAAAACCAGCACCAGCACCTACAATTAGCCCCTGAAAAGTGATCGCAACACTAGATGCTGCTGCTTCTGCTTCTCCAATAACAGACATAACTTCCCCAATGCCCATGAAACCAACCGCAATCATAAGACTTCTCAACCCAAAAAAAAGAGTGTCTTTAGCAACTTTGGCAGAATCGCTTCCTTTAGCGAGCGTTGTTTGTTTGCTTATTTTTTCAAACTGAATGGACAACAAATTACTTGATTCTGGATCATGTTCTTTGGCCCCATCTTCTTCTGGCACCAAAACAAAAACTGGGTTAGAAGAAGCATTTTCTTCTCTATTTTGGATCACTTTCATTAGTTAACTCCTGTCCTTAATGCAAGCACCGTTCATAATAGCATTACAAGTACATGCCCACAAACATTAAATCAAAACCTTACGTAAACGAAAACCTATCGGCTCTTATCTTTAACGGGATAATAATCAACTATCCTTTCAATCTTCTAATAAGACTATGTCAGTCTATAATAAAAAACAAGAAGTTTCAAGTAATACTCCATTATCTAAAATACTTTCTAATGGCTAAAACAATCCCCCCTAAAAAAACAATCGCACGATTTTAAATGCCTCCACAGTTAATGCGCGAATTGAGAAAACTGAGAACACCCAATAAGACGCAGGGCAATCAGATCATTCTGTTGTTGTTCTCTGGCCTCATTCTAAAATAATTTTCTAATTCTAGAGAAAAAATCGAATTAATAAAAATACCTACAATTGCTCTTGGAAGTCTGTAACAAGTTCCCTTAAATAGACCTAAGAAACCTGCTTCTTGCATAAGATTTTTCTTAGCTTGGCGTATGCTTAAGCTTAAATTTCCATCACAGAAAAACTGTTGCTCAATGCGTACAGCTTCCGCTGGCTGCGATAACAGTATACACAAAGTCCCAGAAATTAAACTAGAAAAAATTATACTCTTAACGTTAGGCAAACCATTTCTTTCAAAGTTCTCTGCGAGAAGAGGAGTCCAAAATGAAAAACTGCTACCAACAATAGCAGTCCTGATACCAATAGCAGCAGTACCAGAATATAAACGAGATATACCATGTTTCCTATAAAAAAACATAGATTCCTTAAATATTCTCCCTTTCGCTATTTTTTCACCATCAGTTAAGGTTTTGTTTTGTCTGATAATAGCCCCTTCAAAAGGTGTTGTAATAAAAGAAGAAATTACTCCTCCTAAAAGTGGAGCTAATACTTCAAACTGGTGTTCTTTTCCACTAATCAGAATGCATCCATTCTTTGCTAATGCTTGAGTTATAGTAAGACTCCACATCGTTAATAAAGTTGCTGAAAATCCATTGAATAAGATTTTAGGATTTACAATGAAAATAGCTGGTGGATTAGCGGATGGATTGCGCGCTTTCAATGCATGATAATTTTGAAATCGTGAGCGCATAACTTGAAAAGGGTGACTTGTTAAAGAAGATAAAGTTCCAGAGAAAAACCCGATTGCTAAAGATTGTGTCCATGTGAGCGCGGTTCGTGTTTTATCATTATTGTTTTTTTCAAAAAATGTTATCATAAATCCCTTCTTTTAGCATAATTAGTCTCCCCTGAAAAATTGCTTAAGCCCAACAAAGTTGCTCCATTTTAACCAAATTGAGCATTTTTCTGAGATTGAATGCACACCCAGATAAAATTGCATTAATGCTATCTCCAGCTTTCCCAAGTAAGTAATTCCGCCCTAAACGATGTTCATTTTTCATGTGCCCAATGATAGGCTCTATCGCCGGACGACTTCTTAATAATTTCGAAAGATATCTCGGCAAATTCTTTCTGCCTGAGATGTACACATTCACATCTTCTGGATGGTATTTGTTACCGCGATAGCTTTTATCCGCAAAGGCACTTTCTATCTTAGTCCCACTATTTTCTTCTGCTTTATTTAAACAAACTTCCAAGGTCGCTCCATCATAGAGGTTACCATGATGCGATAACACCGATAATACCCACGGCTCCTTGCATGTCGTTACAACCGATACTTTACAGACAAATTCATATCTCTTATGCGCTTTCCCTTTCGCTATACACTCAACTTCCGGCGCATGTAAATTGTACAACTTATTCGGTGTGTCTTTCTCCTGTGCAAGTAATTTCTGCGCCTGGGATATTAATAAAGCAAGCTCCT
>JAKBAL010000448.1 GCA_021809225.1 Pseudomonadota bacterium
ATCTGAGGATTTTGGATGTAGGATGCGGAGGGGGGCTTTTATGTGAACCTTTAGCTCGGCTTGGGGCTGACGTCACAGGGATAGATCCGCTTGAAGAAAATATTTTAGTTGCCAAGAATCATGCTGCAGCTATGGGAATTTCTATTACCGATCTGTCGTGTGCTATTGAGGATTTACCTCAGGATCTTCCTTTATTTGACGTTATTATTGCTTCAGAGATTATTGAACATGTTGTTCATGAGGATGATTTTTTAAAAGCTATAATGACCCATCTTAGTTTGCAGGGGGGAGTGATTGTGACAACTTTTAATAAAACACTTCTCTCCTTTGCGTTAGGCATTGTTGCAGCAGAATATATCCTGAAATGGGCTCCCCGAGGGACACATTCATGGAAAAAATTTATGACTCCTCAAACGCTCTCACAAAAGCTGAATAACTTTGGTTTTGGAAATCAAGAGATAACAGGCTTGAATTTTTCTCCTTTGCGAGGTGGTTGGCACCTTTCTTCTTCCACAGACGTCAATTACTTCTTATGGGCAGCTCGATCTTAGAGAGTCTTTCTATGAAAGTTTATGAATTTAAGCTTATGATACTTCCCTGAGCACTTCCCTGAGATCAAAACCAATTTAATGAACAATTATTTTCTTCTATTTTTAAATTAAAAATATTTATTATTTTTATGAAATAAACAAAGTAATTAATTATTTATTTATATTAATATGATTTAATAAATTAGGAAAATATTTATAGGAGGGCACAATGCGTAATTATCTTATGATCCTTTTAGGAATGTTCCTAATCTCAGGGGCTTATTCTATGACTTTATCTGAAGGTCTGCAAAAGGATGCAACGATTGTTATGGGGAAAAAGGTGGGGCCAAGTTGTAACCCCGAACAAGCAATTAAAATGCCAGAAACCTTTTATTAACTTTTTTAAACGAGATTGGTATGTAAAGTCGCTTTTAAGGAAGTAGGGAAGGGCGTATTGCATGGCGATTCTTGATGAAAATAATCTTCTTTCAACGGAGGAGCATAAAACTTATGCCTCTCTTTTAAAGCTCCATGGTCATGAACTCCATCATTTTCTTTTAGAAGTTGAAGAAGATCAGAGAGCGATGGATATGAATGATCTAAACTACGTGGTCATTGTTAGGATAAAAGCAAACCATGTTAAGCAAGGGACATCTAGCCTCTATTATAGTCGTGCAGGTTCAGGAACGTGGCTTGAAGAGTTTGATGAGGATTTAAAAAGTGGTTATTTTTCAGAAGAATAGTAGCCTGCTTGAATAAATCTTAAGAGCAGAGGAAAAGAACTATCTTATGAGTGAGATCCAAATAAAATTCACCTAGGTGCCATCGTCGTAAAAGCGGGGATCCAGAAAAACATAGAAGAGAGAAGATGCTTTCTATGGCGAATAATTAAAATGAAACAAAGCCCTCCCCTTGGAAAAGTTATTTTGCATCAAATAATGGTTGGATCCTCTCCTTCGCAGAGATGAGATAGCTAGATCTTATAGGTTAATTCACGAAATTTGGAACGGAGTCTAATACATTAAGGAGCTAACAATGAGAATCGAGGCAAAAAATTTGAAAAACTATCCATAGTATCTTCGCCCTTTTTTTCAGAACAAATGAAAAAATATGGATCCATATTAAATTGATCCTTGCTGTGGGTTCGTTCTCCAATGTTATTTTTAGGTTTATCTTTTTTATATAACGCGCTTGATCGTAAATCTTCTCCTATTTTTCCAGCCTTACGCTCTTTAATTATTGTTCGTGTTTCCCAACTTAATGGATGCCCTTTTTGCGTTGACCTATTCTCTTGCAAAGAGGGGTTCCCTTTTCTAAAGTTAAGGAATTAGAAATTTGGCGAAAAAGTATGTTTTTCTTCCGTTAATCATTCTTTAAGGAGGCCTATTGAATACTGTAGAACAGAATTGAATCAAAATAGGCCCCCACTTTTCATGATCAATTCCGAAGCAGAGATAACACACATCAAAAAGGGCAACGATTATGGATAAAAAATTTCTTCAGTGTTACTATTTGCTACACTTTCTACACCCTTTACGGGTGAAGGAGTTGTCGCGATGGACACTGATTTCTCTGACTGTCGGAAAGAATGCAAAAGGTTGCGCACCATAGGTTTGGAAGACTTCCACCAAACCCTCCCGGGTAAGCAAGCCGATACGATGAAGGATAAAACTATGAGGGACTATGAGGAATGCGTCCGCAATTGCCAAGCCAAATTTAAGCCAAAGTCCTAATCGGATGAATGAGTTTTCTGTATTGATGAATGTATTGAATAGTTTTTTCAACATATAAATTCGTCATTGCGAGCGGAGCGAAGCAATCCAGAATGAATCACCTCCGGCTTTGCCGGAGGTATTGAATGTGAACCGCTCAAAGCGGTTTAAAGCAGCTTTGGCTGAAGTTGATCAGATTGATGCTAGATTGTGGATATATTCTCGGATCACTTTCTCGTCTCTACCGACAGTAGAAACAAAATAGCCTCGAGCCTAAAACTCATCCCTGTGTAATTCTTCTCTCGATCCATATAGTCGCGAGCAATATGGATAGTACTATTTCCCTTGATATACCCCACTACCTGACTCACTGAGTATTTTGGAAGAATACTGATCAATATGTGGACATAATCAGGCATTAACTTAC
>JAKBAL010000449.1 GCA_021809225.1 Pseudomonadota bacterium
GAAGGCTCCTTTTAGCTTGCTGTTCTGCAGTATCAAGGTCTCCAACTTCAAGGGACATTTCAGCTAAAGACAAGGCTACAAGGCCTGTATTCCCTTTTTTGCCATGATAAATTGCGAGAAGACGGTGGGTAAAGGGATTGTCTGATTCTTCTGTCTTTGCACGTAAAAGTTCTGAGAAGGCCTTTTCAAGTTGATCTTTATTTTCGGTTTCGATCAAAGCGTGAGCTAAGTTGACGCGTAAAAGTGGGATGTCTGGGCGCAGCTTAACAGCTTTCTCATAAGCAATGGCTGCGTCTGATATCTTCCCGGATTCAAATAGAATTTGCCCTTTCAAGTCCCAGAAAAAGGCATCTTGAGGAAAATCTTTTAGCAAAGAATCAATCTCTGTTAGGGATTCGCTAATTTGTGCGTTTTGGAAATAAGCAATGGCTCGCCCATAGCGAGCCAGGAGCGAGGAATCCGTGGGTTTAAATCGAGAAAAGGTTTTAGAAGGGCTCAGTGTAAACGCCGCAATTTTAACTTGGATACGTTTAAAATCCTCTTCAAATTTTTGAGGAAGCGGAGACTGAGCATGGGGAGAACGGCTTAGATGTGAACGGAAAAAGTCAATGCGCTCTGAGTGCAAGGGGTGAGTGACGGCATAAGGATCTACAAATTTTTCAGATAAAAGATCATCTTTGCGTAAAATTTCCATAAATTCTACCATTCCTTGAGAAGAATACCCTAAGCTATCCAAAAAACGAGCTGCACCTTGGTCAGCGGAACCTTCTTGTGTTCGTGTAAATTTTAAGAGTCCTCTTTCAGCCATGTGTTGGCTGCCGAGTAAAATTGCCGTCCCCGCATCTGGGCGACCGGCGATGATAGCGCCGAGGCCCCCAATAGTTCCTATCAAGCTTTGTAAAAGGGCTTTTTCATAGGCATCTATACCCCTGATAATATGATTATCAGCAATGTGCGCTGTCTCGTGGGCCAGAACACCGATAACTTGAAGGGCAGACGTTGCTTTTAAAAGAAGGCCCGTATTAAGAGCAATCCGTTCACCGCCCATGGCAAAAGCATTCACTTCTTTTGAGTTGATGACGTAAAGATGAAGGGATTTTGGATTCAGTTTTGCCGCTTCAAAAATGGGATTGACGTAAGATTTAAGCACATCTTCAATTTCAGCATCTCGGATAAGTGACCCTTCTGGAGGCAGCGTGGCCATAAGCTTCATGGGAAGAAAAAAGAATAAGAGAAGAGTTCTTAAGAGCATGACCACTTTCAAGTTGCCTTTTTTATGCTAAGACTCTATATCAAAAAGAAGCTCAGATAAATGGAGTTATACTCATTACGATTAAAAACATGAATTTTTTTTCTGGATTACTCTTGCCTGTGCAAAACCTGGTCTGCGTCCTGACTAAAGTATGGCATAATGAAAAATTAAGACTCTTTAGTTTAGCTCTTTTAATCGCAATCGGAGGGATGTATTCAAACAAACTTATCTCCCTTCTGATGCCGTTCTTGACTTTTATCGTTATCTGGAATCAAGGGGGATTAAAAAATGTTCCCCCCCATATTTCTTCTCCAATCGTTTTTCTTTTTCTTTTATTAAGTTTGGCTGGAATGAGTGTGCTTTGGGCAGAAAACCCTAAGGCAGCGGTCAAGACATTTTTTTCGTTGAGCGTCACATTTAGCTTTGCCTACCTTTTTATTTCATGTTTGATAAGAGCAACGCCTGAGCTGATTTCAAAAGCCTATACGATTTTGAAGATTTCTGGATATGTACTGATGGTATTAATCGTTTTGCAAGCTTTTATTGATACATTTATGGTCAAAAAAGTTCCTTATATGATGAAACCATCAGGGTCTATCTTGGGCTTGATGGCTTTTGTGTGGTGTGCTTTTCTATGGATAAACAAGAATAAACTTATTTCTATTTTTACTTTTCTTTTTATTTTTCCTCTCATCTATCTAACGCTCTGCAAAACGGCTCTTTATGGGTTTCTTTTTTCGAGTGTTGTTTTTATTTTAAGCTATGCGATGCCTTTTTGGCTGACACGTATTTCTATGGTGGTATCCTATACCAGTTTAATCCTTTCTCCCTTGGTGTATACTTATTTACTTCCTCCCTCTTTCATTTTTGAATCCCCTTGTTTTTCCTGGTTCTTAAACCGAGCTCTTTTTCATCGTGTTCTGGCTTGGAATTTTTATTCAGAGAAGTTTTTTGAGAAGCCATTTTGGGGTTGGGGGGCAGAATCCTCTCGCTATTTGCCTACGGAACCTAGCCTTGCAGCTGGCTACGAAAATACTTATCATCCCCACAATAATAGCATTCAGGCCTATGTTGAGTTAGGGATCCCAGGGGGGGTTTTATATGCTCTTTTCTTTGCATCTCTTTTTTGGCTTGTAGAAAAACATGTCAAAGACCGCTTATCTGTTGCCGTTTGTAATGCAACGATTGCTTTTGGATTTATTGAGGCGGAAATTACTCATAATGTTTGGCGAAACTACTGGCTATCGCTGGTCACGTTAATGGTGGGATTGATTATTCTCTTTCTTAAGGCTCGCGAGGCGCAGCTGCACGTTGAAGACGGTCATTCAAAGCAAGCCCTAGCCCATTAAGAGGAATGGGGGCTACAGCTATCCTGCAAAAATCCGGACGATCCAGAAGACGAAGAATCTTAAACA
>JAKBAL010000450.1 GCA_021809225.1 Pseudomonadota bacterium
AAACATATGCGGGGGCTTCTCCCAAGCCAAACAAATTACCAATACCACTCACCACGTCCCCAATTATTCCATCTCCCTTCTGCCCTCTTTTCGCAGGGATTTTATATGAACCAAGATTGTTATTTCGACGAGCATTCATACTTTGCTTCTTGCTTACAAGCTTGCCATGCGCATTCAACATCAAATCATTGCGACGAAGACCTCCCGAGGTATGGTCAGCCTCTCCTCTCCAAACTTCCAAACGTGTTCCGATTGCTTTCATTTTATTATATACAAGAAAAAAAAATTCGCGTAATTTTTATTTTTTATTTTTTCTTATATTTTTATTAACCTTTTTATTCTTCTATCACAATCACCCCGACTTAGATTATAGAAAGGCCCCCAAAAAGAACTTGTTATTTCAGCTGGCCCGTGTATTATCACCCCGACCGAATATTGACCGCAAACGTCGTCGTCCTTTCTCCCCTTTTCTTCCCATTGTTGGAAACGGTGTGTATTCCATTTAACCCCTCCATTAGAGCTATTTTGCTTAAGATAATCATAAAAATGTGTTGTAAACCCTTGTATTTGACCGTCCTTTGTCGGTTCATCGGGAGATTCTCCATAACTATCGAAAAAATAAGAAGGTTTGTTCTTTGAAGAGTTAAGATTATAGAAACAAACCCAATGTGTGCCTGCTTGCGAGGACGGTGAGTAATTTGCTATGAGACTACTATCCCTTGGTACATTTCTTGGTAATTCATCACTTGCAAACACCCCCAAAAATCTCGTATTTGTTGGCTCATGCCTGTTTATGTAGTTTTGTAATTGTATATTTGATGTCATTCTCTTTATTAATATTTTTTATTAAAAATCGTCATCAATAACCGTTTCTCATAATGGAACGACCCGAGTCAATACTCAGGCTTGCACAGTTATTTGCCATTATAATAAGAACGAAATTCTGAAGAACACCTGTAGTAAATTGAAAGACAATTTGGATAGCTCCGGTCGCTGATAAATCAGTGCTATGCGAGGGTGGGAAAGAACCGTCTGGAGTGAGAGATAGAGCAAACACTTGATGTTTTTCTAACCATTGTTCATAAGATAGAAAAGGCTGGTCGGTAGGACAACACTCCTTATAGAGTTCATAAGTAAACTTGGGACTTCCTTGAACATTCGGGTAACCGGCTGCATTTACGTAACTCACATTAGACAAAAGAAGCGAGCTATTACGAGGCCATCTCTCACTTCCAATTGTGAGATAGCAGCCAGAAATAGATGGTGCCGTACTATCAAGAAAACCACTGTGCACAGCTGAAATGGTGGAAGTCGTTCTTGAGAAAGCCGCCTGCGGCACGAGCATAAAGGAAATCATGTTTGGTAAAACACCCTGCAAACAAGTCGTACTAAAATTGCTTGCACCCAGAGGAATGACATATGATTCGCAACGAGTGTAAGTACGAAGAGGATATGTCCACGGGCTTTGCAATAGAAGTGCGCTTGCATTGGCCATACTATTTGAAGTTAGTTTGTATCTCTTCAGAAAGCATCTACACAATTGAAAAGAAACGGTTGGCATATCGGCTGCGGCCTTGTATAAAATCATATCATTAACACTTGGCAATTGGAGCTGAAAATCAAATACCAAGTTTGAAGGCAGAAGAAAACGACCAGCATCTTGAAAAACTGAATCGAGAGGCTTCCACACGCATTGAAATAAACTAGTTGCAGCCCAGTTGTTCACATAACAATTTGTATGCCCCAATGGTTCGCATCGTTGACGTGACCATAATCCACCAAGTGAAAAAGTGTTGGCTGCTTCGGTACATTCGGGCTGGTCTGCAGGCTCGAGATAGGCGGCTGAACTAGCGCGGAAGTCGACATTTGGAAAATCATTATCAAAAACCGAAGAAAGATATCTAAATGACTCTGCTCCAGAATCGTTTTCCCGTGTCATTAAGGGGGCAAAATTTGCTACTTTTCCAGCTGCTCCTCCATCTCCGGCATTGTTCAATTGATTTAGGCCAGGAAACGTTGTGAAAGTACATTCCTCTTCCCTCTCACCTAAAAGAGTCGCCTTTTTCATAAAAGTGGAATACTTCAAAACACCAGAGTTGTATAAATCTTGAGTCTCGATTTGATTAATTCTACATTGAAAATTCGCTGGCTCGAGTCCGAACTGAGAAAGATAATAATCTTTTGTAAACCCCTGTTGAGTAGAATCTTGAATTTTAATAGAAAACTCGAAGTAACTTTCGGCCAAACTCACCATGGTCTCGCTGTCGGCGGCATAATGAAATGAGATACTCGAGCCAGGAGCTACGGCGTTTGTACCGGATGCTACCGGCAATTGCACGTCATAAAAAGATTTCTCTACATCGACTTTCATACCGGTGGGTAAGGTTAAGTAATCGATTGATTTTTGGTCCACATACAACTCGGCTTGGCTTTTGGTGAAAGGAACAGATGAAATAGGCTGTAAATCTCCTCCCTTTTGAAAATTTCTTCTTCTTGCGTTGAACATTTTATTATAGCAAAGATATAATAAAATTTTTATTTTTTCTTCAAACGTAACCAGCAGTCTCGATTCGTCCATCAGAGAAAAAGGAAACAGAGGCATTATTAAAAGCTACAGCATACAAGGTCATATTAACGCCGGGAGCAATACTAAATTGAATATACA
>JAKBAL010000451.1 GCA_021809225.1 Pseudomonadota bacterium
TTGGGAACTATCGTCCACAATTTTACTTTCGGACGACGGATGTGACGGGAACAGTGAAGTTGCCAGAAGGTGTTGAAATGGTGATGCCTGGTGATAATATAGCCATGGAAGTAGAGTTGATTGCACCAGTTGCAATGGATGAAGGTCTTCGGTTTGCTATTCGTGAAGGTGGTCGTACCGTTGGTGCGGGTGTCGTCGCTTCAATTGTGAAGTAATAGATGTTATCCGTGCTCAATAGGGGTGCGCGAAAAGGAAATTTAAAATGAGTGAAAGCCAAAATATACGTATACGTCTCAGAGCTTACGACTATCGTATTCTTGATCAGTCAACGAGTGAGATTGTAAATACAGCAAAGAGGACGGGCGCTAAAGTTCGTGGCCCTATTCCGCTTCCGACGGGGTTTCAAAAGTTTACGGTATTGCGTTCTCCTCATATTGACAAAAAGTCACGAGAGCAGTTCGAAATACGGACGCACAAGAGGCTTTTGGATATTATTGAATGTTCACTGCAGACGGTCGATGCTTTGATGAAGCTCGATCTTCCAGCTGGTGTTGATGTTGAAATTAAACTCTAGGGATTTTGAATGATGCGAACCGGACTGATTGCTGAAAAATTGGGAATGAGTCGTCTTTTAAATGAAAAAGGCGAACATATTCCTATTACTCTTTTAAAAGTGGATAGCTGCCAAGTGATAGCTACAAAGACTAAGGAAAGAGATGGGTACACGGCTGTTCAGTTAGGAGTTGGAGCCGCCAAGGTAAGGCGTATTTCAAAAGCCCTGCGTGGACATTTTGCAAAGGCAAAGGTGGAACCTAAAAAGAAGCTTGTCGAGTTTAATGTTTCAGAAGATGCTCTTTTAAACGTGGGTGATCATTTATCTGTTGAACATTTTGTGAATGGCCAATATGTAGATGTCTGCGGAACCTCTATTGGGAAGGGCTTTGCTGGGGTTATGAAAAGGCATAATTTTGGTGGCCTGCGTGCAAGTCATGGTGTTTCTGTTTCTCATCGGAGTCACGGATCAACAGGACAACGTCAAGATCCAGGTAAGGTTTTCAAAGGAAAAAAAATGGCTGGTCACATGGGTGACGAAAGAGTGACAATTCAAAATCTCAAAGTCATTTTAACTGACCCAGAACGAGGCCTAATTGGGTTACTTGGTGCAGTCCCTGGAAGCCCAGGAGGGTATGTTTTGATTCGAGATGCCGTCAAAAAGAAGGCACCTAAAGATTTACCTTATCCTGCTGCCCTTTTAAATATTGGCTCAACGGGCGAGAAGGAGAATGTTCTAAAGGAAACGGTTCCTCTAGAGCAATCTCCTGTAGAACAATCTCCAACTGTCGAGGCAGAATAATATGAAATACGAAGTTCTCAATTTTGATAATATAAAGGTGGGGGAGGTTCAATTAAGTACAGACATTTTCTCGACACCCCTCCGTCAAGATATTTTGGCCCGCATGGTGCATTGGCAGCTCGCTAAACGTCGCGCAGGGACTCATTCCACCAAAGGCATTAGCCAAATTAGTGGAACTACAAAAAAACCGTGGCGTCAGAAGGGAACGGGGCGTGCGCGGCAAGGAAGTTTGCGTTCTCCTCAATTTCGGGGTGGAGCTGTCATTTTTGGCCCTCACCCGCGAGATCATGGATATAATTTACCTAAAAAAGTGAGGAGACTTGCGCTAAAGACGGCTTTGTCATCTAAAGTAGCCAGTGGAGAATTGCTTATTGTAGAAGATTTAAACGTGGGAATCACGAAGACAAAAGAGCTTGTACAAAAATTTCAGGGTTTAGGGTTACGTTCTGTCTTGATTATTGATGGCGCAGAGGTTAATAAGGACTTTGCACGTACGGCGGCTAATCTTCCTGGAGTGGATGTTCTCCCCCAACAAGGCATCAATGTTTATGACATTCTCCGCCATGAACATTTAGTATTGACGAAAGCGGCTATTGAAAATCTAGAAAGCAGATTAAAATGAGTAAGTTTGCAAATAAAGATCTTCGCCTTGGGAAAGAGCGACTTTATAGTATTATCACTGCACCAGTGGTAACAGAAAAGTCAACACGAGGGAGTGAGCAAAATAAGCTCACGATGTCTGTAGCTCTTGATGCGACGAAGCCTGAGATTAAAAAGGCGGTTGAAGAGATTTTTAAAGTCCAAGTAAAGGCTGTGAATACCTTGCGCATAAAAGGCAAAACAAAACGTTTCCGTGGGAGACTGGGTCAGAGAAGTGATCGGAAAAAAGCGATTATAACCTTGGCTGAAGGCAGTTCAATAGATATTGCATCAGGATTATAGAAATGAGTTTAAAGCATTATAAACCAGTCACCTCCTCTCAGCGTGGTCTTATTCTTGTAGACCGCAGTGAGCTCTGGAAAGGTGCACCTCTTAAATCCTTAACAGAAGGTTTAAGGAAAACGGGAGGTCGAAATCATGATGGCCGCATTACAACCCGTCACATTGGAGGGGGTCATAAAAGGCGCTATCGTATAATTGATTTTAAAAGAACGAAGCGGGATGTTCCTGCAGTTGTCGAACACTTTGAATATGATCCTAACCGGACAGCTTTTATTGCTCTCATTAAGTATGAAGATGGGGAACAAGCTTATATTCTAGCTCCTCAACGTTTGGCTGCGGGAGATAAAGTTGTCGCATCAGAACAGAA
>JAKBAL010000452.1 GCA_021809225.1 Pseudomonadota bacterium
GTTCCCGGTTTTACTGTTACAGGATCTTGTTTATCTTCTCCAAAATGAGCATACACATTTATGGAATAATTTGAATCATTATCGATTGTAAGGATTTCACTATTTGGTTTACAATGAGCGTGCGTAATAAAAGTCATCACGCCAAACAACACCAATAAATTTCTCATGATCATTCTCCGCAATTAAAAAACGCCCCAACTTAACTCCATTGAGACTTTCTTAACATAAGAAGAATTATTTTATAATTCAAGTACCTTATTTATCTTTCAGATTAAATATCTTATCGCTAAGCGATGCTTATTAATTATTATCAAGAGTAAATATTATATGATTTTTCTTCCCACTGGGGAATTCAGTTAAATCAATGTTAATTGTGTTTCCTTGTATTTTAATTGTAAAGGATGAACGATCACCTAAAGGAACACTTCCTAATTTTTCAATAAGAATCCTTGTTTTAGATAGTGTCACTGGAGCACTCGATTTTTTAAAATTATGAAGCCCCCTTTCTTTTAAGTCAAACCCCTTGCCTTCTATAATTCGCACTAACAAAAGAGTCTCAAAAACCCCGGAACCACCTCCATTCTCGCTGGTAGAAAGAATAAAAACACCGTTGTCCGTCATTCCTTCAACGGAATAAGTAAAGAAACCCTCCTTAGGAGCGAGAGTTGTATTGCCCTCCACAGTGAAAAACTTTCCAAATTTCTTCACTAATACCCCTTCATCAAAATATCGATTTGATCCTTGAGAACCGATTAAATCAATAGAGACAACTTGATCACCCCCATCAGAAATCCATGTTACAAGATCTTTCACAATTTGAGGACTGATAGGTTTTCCTTGGATTGTGAAATACTTTTTTGCACATTCTAATTGCGTTTTTAAATCATCTGTTCTGTGTTGACATTGAACGGGAAGGGACTTTGTAAATTCTGCAATATTTTTCTCTGACTGCGAACTTCGTAAAGAATTTTTAGCGGCCTCATTTGTGGGATCAATTTTTAAAGCTTTTTCATAATTCTCAATTGCTTTATCAAAATTTCCTTTATGGCTTTCTTCATGACCTGCTTGCAGGTAAGCATTCGAGTTATTATCCGTGTGAGCTGGAGAGGACCAGAAAGATAAAGATACTACCATCACTAAGGTGCTGATGATTTTTGTTTTTTTTCTTAAATTAATCGTCATATTTTTTGCCTATTTATTTAAAAACAATAGCCTAACGTATATCTTATCTTACCTCAATTTAATTACATACTCTTTAAGAGATTACATATTTTTGCACACATATAGGCAAAATTTCAGATCCCCCTAGCTTTTAGGTCTGGTTTTTTCTAGAATCCCCCCTATTAAGATGAGAGGGTGTGTATGACTAAAACGGTTGTGTTGTGTATTCTAGATGGATGGGGACACCGAGAAAATGGGGCTGACAATGCAATCGCACGCGCACAAACGCCCCATTGGGATGATTTGATTAATCAATCTCCCCACACACTTTTGGAAGCGTCCGAGCTTAATGTGGGGCTTCCTGAAGGACAGATGGGAAATTCTGAAGTAGGGCATATGAACATCGGGGCGGGCAGGCTCATCCTCCAAGACCTCCCCAGGATTGATGAAGCCATTCGTGACCATACAATTGAAGAATTACCTCCCTTAAAGGACTTTATTAAAACTCTTAAAGAATCAAAGGGAACTTGTCACCTTTTAGGTCTTCTTTCTCCTGGGGGTATTCATTCCCATGAGACGCATATCAAAGCTCTTGCAACCATTCTCGCAGATCAAGGTATCCCCGTTGCGATCCACGCTTTTTTAGATGGACGGGATACCCCTCCCCAAAGTGCAGGCGCTTACCTATCATCTCTCTTAACATTCATCAAGGATTATCCCCTCATCACCCTCGCAACAATCGGGGGTCGTTATTATGGTATGGACAGGGATAAGAGATGGGATCGAGTTGAAAAGGCTTATGACACAATGGTCGAAGGAACTCCTCATCAGGAAGATGCCCTCACCTATCTTCATCAAAGTTATGAAGACGGTATTACGGATGAATTTATCCTGCCAACGGCGCTTGGATCTTATTCTGGCATGAAGGATGGGGATGGTCTTTTGATGGCGAATTTTAGATCTGATCGCGCTCGACAAATTTTAACGGCCCTTTTAGATCCCAAATTTCAAGAGCTTAAAAAGTCCCGCCCTCTTCATTTTTCTGCCGCCTTAGGCCTGACGGAATATTCAGAAACCCTGAATGTCTGGATAAAGACTCTTTTCTCATCCGCCACTCCTCAGGACGTTTTAGGAGAAGTCATTGCATCACAGAAACTGAAACAGCTGCGTATCGCTGAGACAGAAAAGTATGCTCACGTTACTTTTTTCTTCAATGGCGGCCGTGAGGAGCCTTTTCCCGGAGAAGACCGCATCCTGATCCCTTCTCCCTCCGTTGCGACTTATGACCTTCAGCCCGAAATGTCTGCCTATGAACTTACCGATCGTTTGGATGAAGCCATTGAAAGCCAAAAATATGCTCTTATCGTCGTCAATTATGCAAACACAGATATGGTAGGTCATACCGGTGATTTTGAGGCAACACGAAAAGCCGTTGAAGCCGTTGACATATGTTTAGGACACATCAAAACCGCCGTTAAAAAATCAGGGGCTTG
>JAKBAL010000453.1 GCA_021809225.1 Pseudomonadota bacterium
TTGCACATGGAGAGGCGCAGTCATTTGGAAAGCGCTCAATTAAATATATAAGAGACGCACTGATTCAGATTGGTTACGGTCTTTAGGATGTGGTCCAACGTAAGTGAGTTTTCAAGGAGAGAGGGGACTATCTCTCACTAACCGGAGTATACCCTGACATTTCGAATTATTTTGATTTAATCGTAAGTCTTTGACTTCACTGGTACGTCCGAAGAGAGTCGAACTCCTAACCTTCTGATTCGTAGTCCGAGGGGATATGCGTCTACACAGATCTATAAACGTCTATATACGTTGAAATTTCAATAAGATAGATAGGAGTGAACGTCTACACAGATCTATAAACGTCTACCTGAATCTCTTTTCGTTGCTCCCCATATGCTCCCCTTTTTCATTTTTTAGGGTTGCCCACTCATTTTAACCCTGCTACGTTATTTTATAATAAAAACCTATAAGGAGTGAGATTATGTCATCGGAAAAATCAAACAAGGTGAAATTAACCAAACGGGTTGTGGAAAGTGCCGTTCCAGATCCATCAAAACGAATTGTTTTATGGGATACAGAAATAACAGGGCTTTGCGTACGAATTTATCCTTCAGGTAAAAAGACCTATTTTCTCCAATATCGAAACAAGGATCGTGAAACTCATAAAGTAAAAATAGGGGTTCATGGGACAATAACAACGGAACTTGCGCGTGAGCAGGCTGTAAAGCTCTCCTTAAATATCAGTATAGGAGAAGATCCTTCTATTAAAGTTGTGTCTGAAAATAAAGACCACTCTATGCAAGATCTTGCTGAACAATATTTAAGTCTTCATGCACTAAAAAAAGCGCCGAAAGGGTACAAAGAAGATTCAGCTATTTTGAATAAACTTATCTTGAAAAAATATAGTCACCGACAAGTGAAATCGATTTCAACTTTCGATTTACAAAAGTTACATTCTGAGTTGCAAGAAACGCCCTATCGAGCCAATCGCGTGAGATCCCTTTTATGCAAAATGTTTAATCTCGCTATTCAATGGGGCTGGCGTTCTGATAACCCTGTCATGAATGTTGAAAGGTATCAAGAGTACAAGCGGCATCGTTGGTTGGATGCTGAGGAAGCTCAACGGTTATTTTCTGCTTTAGCCACCTACTACAACCAAAGCGTTGCCAATGCCATTCGCCTTCTTCTGCTAACAGGTTCAAGGCGAAATGAAGCCCTACATGCAATGTGGGAACAGTTCGATTTAGAAAAAGGAGTTTGGACAAAGCCTGCCCACACGACAAAACAAAGAAGAATGGAGCACCTTCCACTTTCTTCTCAAGTGATTGAAATGTTAAAGGACATGAAAACAGAAGCAGATTCGCCTTTTCTATTTCCTGGGAAAATTCCAGGTAAGCCTTTACAAGAAATTAAGCAGGCTTGGAATACAATACGAAAGCGAGCAGGACTCCCTGACGTACGTATTCACGACCTTCGTCACACCTATGCTTCTCATCTTGTCTCAAGTGGTTTAAGTTTGAGCATTGTCGGAAAGCTTTTAGGCCACACTCAAGCAGCAACAACGCAGCGATATGCTCACTTGGCGGATGAACCTTTAAGAGAAGCAACTGAGCTCTTTGGGAGTAAAATGGAGAAGCTCTCGGAAGCCGTTCAAAATCCTTAGAGAATCTTAGAGAGCCAATAGATTATAATGTTTTTTGAAAAACTTTATGAGTTTCAAAAAATGCTTATCCATTTGACTCCGGTTGTTTATCAGGCGTAAGGTATGGCGAAAAAGATATTTATATCCTTAACTTTTTAAAAATTTGCATACAATAAGACGCAAGATCCACTGATTACGAATCTTCTCAGGAAAAACTGGCTATACGTTTCTATCAAATTGATTATAAATAATTTATTTAGATATCTTTTCTCCCTTAAAATTTAATTATCATTAAACTATCATCAACACACATATAATATTTGGAGAGCTCCTCCTCGAAAATTTTTCTTGTGCATTACTATTCTCGTTCATAGGCTATCCCAAACCGCTTGCCACTAAAAGCCAGACCAATTTTTAAGATGTTTGTGAGGTTTCGTTGCTTAAGCTCTGCAAAATAGGCTTGATTATTAATCTGTTGAAGGGCTTCTTGTGCAGCCTTGTTCAACATATTTTGAATTTCCTCAGACTCTTTTTTGCCTGTCGATAAAACGACCTGTTTAAATTCCAGCAAAATGCTCAGTTTGTTGGGGTCTCGCGCAAGGATAAGATAATCATAGCGTCCATAACCACTTTCGCGGTTTGATAGAAGTGGAAGTGCCACTTTAAAGAAAGATACTGACCAAAGCCGATAGAAAAGGAAGAACTCTCGTTTGATTTTGAGGAGTTTAACAATAAAGCCATAGCGGATATGAAGGCGGGCAAGGCACTTGTGGGTAAAGATGGAATCTTTACTCCCCTGATGAAGCAATTTTTAGAAGCCGCTTTAGAAGGTGAAATGACCTCCCATATGGCGACTTGTCTTGAAGATCCTGAGAATCAGAATCGCCGTAATGGCAAGAACCTCAAGACACTCAAAAGCCCAATGGATGCGTTTGAACTTGAAACACCTCGTGATCGTGAAGGAAGCTTTGAACCTCAAATTGTTAAGAAGCGGCAAACCGTTTTAAATGCTTCTTTAGGTGCGCCAGGA
>JAKBAL010000454.1 GCA_021809225.1 Pseudomonadota bacterium
ATCACCCCTATAGTAGAGGTAGTGATCCTCCGTAATAGGCACAAAACTCAAGTTACCTTTCGGTAGAAATAACTAATTGTTATCAAAAATCCGTTTGCAACGCTCCCCATTGGCAATGTTAGCTCTCAATTCGGCGGTGGCCAAAAACTTGGCGATGCTTTGATCAGAGCTGGGTATGATTTCCAAGGGTCTTTGGAAATTTTATTTTAGCGATGGGTTGAGCTCACTCAGTGAGACTCTAAGATCTGGAGAGAGAGAGTAAGAAGATTGCAGAGCCAAAGTTGCGAGGGAATTCTCGACTTTTACTTTAATAA
Source organism: Pseudomonadota bacterium (assembly GCA_021809225.1). Next base: position 315 of record JAKBAL010000454.1, read on the forward strand.
TAATTTTTGTTTTTCCTGGAACGGCTTTATCAAGGATAGAACGGAGAGAAGAAATTTGGCTTTGTGAGTGAAGAGTGAGGATTAAAACGCCTCCATCTGCAGCCTTTTCAAGGCATTCGACTCCTTGACAGGTGAGACGTAAAACATCGTTTGAGAGTTGAGCGGATACTGTGATGAGCAAGGCCATGCCAGGTTCAAGCATCTCTCGGTATTGGGTTAAAAGTTCGGAAAAAACTGTGATTTCAAAGATACCCGTAGAATCTGAAAGTTGGACAAAAGCGTATCTCTGCCCACTTTTAGCAGCTCGTTCTTGCTTTGTAATAACGATTCCTGCCAACCTATAAATTTGATTTTCTCGACCGTCTTTCGCAAGGGTTAGAAGTTCAGAGGCTGGAAGAACTCCCACTTGTTCTAGGGAAGAGCCGTAAGCATCTAAGGGATGAGAGGTAAGGTAAAATCCCACAGCTGAAAATTCATGACGAAGTTTTTCGAGAGAAGGCCAGTCCTCAATATTACTTAATTTAGGGCGGGTAATGTCTAAGCTAAAAAGACTTTGAGATCGTTTGTCTTCATTGCCATAGCGTAACAGAAGCTCAAGACTTTCCATGAGTTGCCGTCGGTTGGGAGAAAGTGAATCAAACGCTCCAGCTGAGATAAGATTTTCAAATTGTCTCTTATTAATAACGCGCCCATCAATCCGTTCGACAAAGTCAAAAATATCTTTATAAGGACCGGCTTTCTGTCTTTCAACCATAAGGGTATCCATAGCTGCAGCTCCTACATTCTTAAGGGCTGCGAGGGCATAACGAATCGCACCATTCTCGACTTTAAATCCTGAATGAGAGTGATTCACATCAGGGGGAAGGAGCTCAATACTTAGACGTTTCACTTCACGGGCAAAAAAAGTTAGCTTGTCAGTGTTATGAAGCTCAAGAGTCATTAACGCTGCCATATACTCAACGGGATAATGAGTCTTAAGATAGGCGGTTTGATATGTAATTAATGCATAAGCAGCAGCATGAGCTTTAGGAAAGGCGTAGCTCGCAAATTTTTCAATCTGCTCAAAAAGGATTTTAGCCTTAGAGGGGTCTCCTCCGAGACGATTCAAGATACCTTCTATAAAGCGTTTTCGTTGAGCATCCATTTCAGATTTGATTTTTTTACCCATTGCACGCCGCAAAACATCGGCTCCTCCAAGGGTGTAGCCGGCAAGATCTCGGGCTATTCGGAGCACATGTTCTTGATAAACAATGACTCCATAGGTTTCACTCAAAATAGGTTCGAGCTCAGGGTAAAGATAGCTTACTTTTTCCTCTCCATGACGACAGGCAATGTAACGAGGAATATCGTCCATCGGTCCAGGACGATACAGAGCATTAAGAGCCGTAATTTCTTCAAATTTTTCCGGTTTAAGCTTGCGGAGGACATCCGTCATTCCTCCACTTTCCACTTGAAAAAGACCAATCGTTTCTGCGCGTCTTAAAAGCTCAAATGTTTTCTGATCATCAAGGGGAATGCAAGAAATATCCAAGAAAGTTCCTTGCTCTTTAAGATAATCAATAGTTTGCTGAATAACTGTAAGCGTTTTCAATCCTAAAAAGTCAAATTTCACAAGACCTGCTTGTTCGACATATTTTAAGTTGAATTGTGTCGCAGGCAAAGGAGAACGAGCATCGTAATAAAGAGGAACAAGCTCTTCCAAAGGTCTGTCTCCGATCACAACACCAGCGGCATGGGTTGAAGCATGGCGATAGAGACCCTCTAATTGTTGAGCAATATTAATTAAATGCTTAACTTCAGGTTCTTGCTCAACCATTTGCTTAAGCTGTGGTTCGACGGTGAGGGCTTCTTCAATTGTTACGGGATGAGCAGGGTTGTTAGGAATCAATTTACAAATTCTATCTACCTGCCCATAAGGCATTTGCAAAACGCGACCGACATCGCGTAACACTGCACGGGCCTGAAGCTTGCCGAAGGTAATAATATGAGCAACACGATCGGCCCCATATTTATTCTGAACATAACGAATCACTTCATCTCGTCGATCCTGGCAAAAGTCGATGTCAAAATCCGGCATACTCACACGTTCGGGATTTAAAAACCGTTCGAACACAAGTCCCCAACGTAAGGGATCCAGATCAGTAATGGTCAAAGACCAGGCGACAACTGACCCTGAGCCTGAGCCACGTCCTGGCCCCACAGGGATTTGTTGAGCCTTGGCCCATTTAATAAAATCGGCAACAATCAGAAAGTAACCTGGAAATTTCATTTCTTCGATGACATCAAGTTCATATTCTAGCTGTTTGAAATACTTTTCTCGCTGCTCAGTTTTCGCT
>JAKBAL010000014.1 GCA_021809225.1 Pseudomonadota bacterium
AAGAACTTAAAGGGAAGTATGTAAATACAAGTCGAAAGAACTTCCTTAACTCTATGGATGTCTCTTGTTATTCCTTTACAGAAGTTGCACGTCATGCGGCACCTATGATGATCCATGGGGGAAGCCTTTTAACTCTAACCTATTATGGTGCGGAAAAGGTTATGCCCCATTATAATGTGATGGGTCTTGTGAAGTCGGCTCTTGAAGCGAGCGTTCGTTACTTAGCCGTTGACTTAGGCCAAGATAAAATTCGGGTGAATGCAATTTCTGCGGGCCCTATTAAAACCTTGGCGGCTTCTGGAATTGGGGATTTTCGTTATATTCTCAAATGGAATCAGTATAACTCTCCTCTCAGGCGCAACACGTCTCCCGAAGAGGTTGGAAGATCCGCTCTTTATCTTTTGAGTGATCTTTCAAGCGGTGTTACGGGGGAAATCCTTCATGTTGATTCTGGCTATCATGTGGTCGGAATGAAATGTGTTGATGCCCCTGATATTACGGTTGCGAGTGAAGGGCACGACTAACTTTTTAAGGGGACCCTTATGATTCGTGGCTTGTTTAGGTTTGTTTTTTCGACTTTTTTTTGGATATGTGCCTTCATAGGGTTTGTCCTTTTTGCACTCATTTTGACTCTGTATGTGGCACGGGTAGGGCCCTTTGCACATTCTTCAAAGCCTTTAGGGCACGATTCCGTTCTTTCCCTAAACCTCCAAGGGTCTTATGTAGAACATCCGAACTCAAAGGGGATCGAATCCTTATTTTTGGGAAAAAAGGCGTCTCTTTATGACTTGAACCATGCCATCCTTAATGCGTCCAAAGATAAAACAATAAAGGGAATTGTTGTTCGCATGGACTCCCCAAGTTTAGGAACGGCCCAACTTCAAGAGTTACGTGATGCGCTTTTGACTTTCCGCAAATCGGGAAAGTCCAGTTGGTGCTATGCAGATACTTTTGGCGACTCCTCGTCAGGGACGGCCCTCTACTACTTGGCGACAGCTTGTGAAGAAATTTGGCTTCAACCCTTAGGGGGGGTCAATTTGGTAGGGATCAAAATAGAAGTTCCTTTTGCCAAACAAGCTCTTGAAAAATTAGATGTTAAGCCGGAGATGGCACAACGTAAAGAATACAAATCATTTATAGAAATGTTCACTCGTGATGATTTTTCCGAGGAAAATCGTGAAGCTTCTCAAGCCATTGCGGATTCAATTCTTGGTCAAGTTGTGGATGGAATTGCAAAAGAGCGGAAAATCTCTCACGATCAGGTCCGACTTCTCATCAGTAATGGTCCCTATCTGACACAGGAAGCACTTACAGAAAAGCTCATTGACCGTATTGATTTTCGTCAAGCCCTTGTACCTGCGATTCAAGAAAAATTGGGTCAGCATATTTCTTTTGTGAGTATTAAATCGTATCTTCATACGCTCCCTCATGAAACCAAAGGCCATAAAGTTGCTCTTATCTTTGGAACGGGAGCGATTCAGCGTGAGGGAGAGAGCTCTGCTATGGATGAGTTCATTATCTCATCCAATTCAACTTATAAAGCTTTTCAACTTGCCATTCATGATAAAAATGTCAAAGCCATTGTCTATCGTATTAATTCTCCGGGGGGCTCTCCTGTCGCGTCTGAGACAATTTATGGTATTATTAATTATGCAAAAGAGCATGCAAAAAAGCCCGTCATTATTTCTATGAGCGATGCTGCAGCTTCAGGAGGGTATTGGGTTGCCGTTGCAGGGTCCAAAATTGTAGCGCAGCCTGCAACCTTGACAGGGTCCATCGGGGTTTTTGGAGGAAAATATGTTATCTCTGGCCTTCTTGAAAAGCTAGGGATTAAGTTTGGAAATGTTTCAACGAGTGAAAATGCCACCATGTGGAGCTTTGCCGAATCCTTTACGCCTACTCAATGGAATAAACTGAATGCCATCATGGATGAAATCTATGAAGCTTTTACAAGTCGCGTTGCAAAAGGGCGCAACATGACACCAGAGCAAGTAGAAAAAGTTGCCCGTGGACGCGTTTGGACGGGAGAACAAGCGCTGGCTTTGGGTCTTGTTGACCAGCTGGGAGGTCTTCAAACAGCCATTGGCCTTGCCAAGCAGGAAGCTGGCCTCCCCCATGATGCAGGGGTTGAAGTTTTTCCTCGGCACAAAACCTTTTTTGAAAGTTTTGCATCTTTACTCGAAGATGAGGAAGAAGAGTCTTTGCACGAATGTGGAATTTTAGGGACATTCTTACACCCTTTTAAAAAAATTATGGGGGTTTTCAGCCTTATTCTGTCTTCTCAAGAAGCGCTTTATGTACCGTTGGGAGAAGTGAAGTAGACAACTCAAAAGGCTGGCACAATCTTTAAAAAGTCTACCATCCACACATGCGTCATTCCGGGATTTAAAACCCTTAGCGACCCTTTTTAAAGGGAGTGTTAGGGTTTTTTAATACCCTAGGAGGCACTCGAATCAGCTTAACGAGATTTGCCAATGCAGTATTTGGTTTAGTTAGGCCCTCATAAAATTATAAATATAAGTCGTCAACTTATCTTGTTGATAGTGATATTAAAGCATGATATGAAAAAGCATTAAATAATAGAGGTATAAATGAAATCAATAATTATTTTAAAACATTTTTTGTTTTTATTTTTCTTTCTATATTCTTTTGTTTCTTATTCAGCCCCTTCTTCAAAAAATGTTCTGTTTTTAGTTAATACAGAAACTATTGGTGGAAAAGGTGTGTATGAGCTCTATCGAGAAATGAAGAAAGTGGGTCATGATGTTAAAGTTATTGCAATTCCTAATTATTATAATAAAAAATTGTTAGGTGAAATTGATCTAAATTTTACTCATAAATTCGATGATAAGGATGTTTTATACCCTTGTGGCAAAAGTGCTCCCTATACACAATGTAAGAGTATTGATTTGAATCCAGCTGATTATATATTTGTTCAAAACCCATATGATTCATATGCAAATTCTATTTTGGATCCCTTTTTTTTAAATTCTAATTTAAAGAAGTTTGCAAAAAAGATAATGTTTATAGTGTATGGGCCACATATATTTCATCAAGACTTTATAAATGATCCAAATTTACCTAATATGGTTCATACGGTATTTGTTGATTCTGAAAGCACAAAAGACATCTACGTAAAAAAATATGACTTTCCAGAAGATCGTGTCGTTGTTTCTGGCTATCAACCGTATAAAGAAGTAAGAGACGGTATAAAAAAGGTTTCGAAGAAAAAGCAAGAAACAATCTTATGGCTTCCCCGATGGCATTTATCACTCAATAATAAGGATAAATTTGAAGGAGGCTCTACTTTTTTAATTTATCATCATTTTCTTTATAACTATGCTAAGGAAAACCCCCACATTAATTTTATTATCAGGCCTCATCTTTTATTGCTTTCGGTAGCGGTGGAACAAAAATTCTTGAGTCAAGATGAGCTAGACGATATTTTTAATAAATTTAGTTCGTTAAGTAATGTAAAAGTTTCGATGCATTTAAATCGTCCCTTAAGTGATGATATAATTGCTTCTGACATTATTATTAGTGATGGAACATCCGCCTTAGGGGAAGTTGTTGTTGCAGATAAGCCAATCATATATCTAAGTAATGGGTGGAATAATGAATTTAATAGCAATTTATTATCGAAAGAATTTAAAAATTATATTTATTTTGCTTACAATCCAAAAGATATTCTTGACCATATAGACCATATTAGATTAACCAATTATCATCCTTATGAAATAAATCACTTTAGTAAAATAACAAATAAAATAAATTCTCTTAATAAAAAAATAGATAATTTTTCTAGCCAAGATGATCTTAAAAAAATATTCTTGGCACCTGTTAAAAATTCTACTGTTTTTGTAACATCATATTTATTAGATATATTGTTATATATTAATTCTAATTTATATTCACAAGACAAAAGAGAGAAATTTAAGAAAAATTTAGATCCTGTCGAAAACCCTGCAGAGTATATTGCTCAATATTTACTAAATGATTAAAGAAAGAAATTCATCGCAAATCAATCTCAGTTTTGAGATTTTTGGAGGGGAGGGGGGTGTCCCTCCCGTACTTTTCTCCATATAGTGTGATTTTTCTGGTGCTCATCAAGAGTTGCGGCAAAGGCATGATCTCCCTGGTCCATCAGCAACAAAATATAGATAAGAAACATTTGCGGAAGAAGAAACGGCTTTCAATGTGGCAAGCCAGTGTTTGAAATAGGGGAAGGGTAGATCAAGACTTTATTCGATGTTGCAGAAAAACAACTCCCTGTTACCACTTATGGAAGAGGGGTTAGACGAGCCTACAGAGCTTTGGAGCTGTAATACATTTCGCATTCTTCCAATGAGGGCGTCAGACTTGCGCCTCGTGGTGCTCATTTGAATACACTCCGCGCCCCTCGCCTCATTGTTTGAAAGCAAAATGGTATTATAAAGGAAATAGAACCTAAATCCCCTTTGCCAAAAGAAACTCTAATGCAAGAGTGCGAGCTTCAGTTGTATATCCTGCTTTATGAAGGGCGCCCAGGAGACGGGTGATCTTATCGGAGGGAATGTCTTTAAGTGGTGATTCTCCAATCATTGTAAGGGTAAGAAGCAGGACTTCTCCCTTTCTCTTACTCTCAACAGCCGAATCTAAAAGCATTAAGGCTTTCTCATCAAAAAGAGCCTTAGCCTGTCGCCAGGAAGGAACGTCTGGCTCTCCCTTAATAGCAGGACCAACAGTCTCTCCTAACGCTTCCAGAACGTGCCTGAGCAGATAAGAGTTTTGAGCCGCGTGCTCTGGATGGACACGGCTTTGATATGTTTGCCAGGCTTGAAGCTGGGCATCACCCCATTTGTTTTGAGGAAAGGCTACATGGAGAAGAGGAAGGGTTGCAATAGCTTCATCGGGAGCTTCTCGCATAAAAACGGTGCCCCATTTTTGGGCAAAATCTTTCTCTCCCGCTTCTAAAAACGCTCGGATCATATAAGGGGCGAGGGAGAGTGTCTCAGGGGATGGGTCGATTTTAGACAGAAGGGACTTAAAAACTTCTGCAACAATATTTAACTTATTCTCTTTTGCAGCCGTCTCAAAGAGAGGGACTAAAGTCTCGGCTTCTGGAAATTTGAGGCCTTTAGCGAATTTTTCCAATAATCCTTCAGATGGTGCGTCTTTAAGAAGATTAAGGACATCGTCTCCTTTAAAACTTCCCATCTGGAGAGCCATCTCACCAGCTTTTAGGCGGGTCTTTAGAGGCACTTTCTCTGATCGTGCAACCAAAGAAAGAGACGAAGGAGTAAGCTTTTGAAGAGAGTCGTCAGGAATTTCTTGGCCCGTTGTGCACCAGACCGTTAAAAGGAAAGGGGAGTGGGCAATGACGTCTTCAAAGGGAGGCTGGGAAGAAGGATCAAAAAGCGTATTGAGAAGAGGAGAGATGTTAGAAGCCGTTTCATTCAGGAGCTCTGCAGCGACTTTCCCTCGTTCTCCTTCTCCATTTAGATAAAGACAATAAATGTTTTGTTTCTTCCATTCTGGATTGGGAGATGTGCGAATAAGATTCGTAATTTTTTCGCAAGCCTTTTTATGCTCACCCGCAAGCCATTGGAGATCAATGAATAGGCCGTCTTTATCAGAGAGGTTGGCTTCTAATAAAAGCTCCTTTGCTTGCTCTAATTGACCGGTTTCCATCAGAAGAGACAGAAGAGTTTTTTCGTAAACGAGATTTTGGAGAAGAGGTGTATATTTTTCTTTTAAGAGTTCAGTTCGCATTGACCTCAAAACAAGAGAGGTTAAACGCAGAGGAAGCTGGGGAAAATAGGTTTCAATAACCGAAGAAGGGGTTCCTTCCCAAAAAACCATTACCTCTTGAGGAGGAAAGTCTCTTGCAGGCTTTTGAGGGGTATGTTTTTGAGGGACGAGTTGAATCGGTTGAGCGCCACAAGGTTCGCTAGTTAAAGATAAAAAAGTACTCCCACAGAAAAAAACTTTATTTAGGAAGTTTTTCATTGGGAATAACTTTTTCAATTCGAGTTGCAGGAGCTGGGATTCCCCACATAGCAAGGGTAAAGATTCCTGCGAGGACGAGGAAAGCCATTGTTCCCCATAAAGCACGGACGAGTGTCATAATTTTCTCCGATTGTTATTTCTTCTTGAGTTTTATGCTGAATTTAAAAGAATCTCAAGAGGCGTGTGTGATAGTATGGGTCCCTCTTCCATGGCATCAAGTTCTTTCATACCTGACGAGCTGGGGGCGGTGACAAGTTAAAAGATTGCACTACTACAAAGGGAATGGGATGAGCCCTTCACAGTTTCTCCATCTCCCCCTCTTCTATGTCAATTTCAAAGTGTTTGGTTCGTGAGGCTGCCCCTCGGACCAAACAAATCCGTGATTTTGCGATATGCAGCGTTTGACTTAAAAGCTTGATTAAAGCTTCATTGGCTTTGCCGTCTTCAGGAACAGCCGTCACTTTTGCCCGCAGAACCTTTTGGCCTTGTCCATCCAACATCCATCCCTCAATTTTGGTGTGGGAAGCTTTGGGTGTTAGGTGAACTATGAGGCGCATGGATCAAAAGGACAGGTTTTCCGTAAAGCTTCATCCACGTCTTGTAGAGTTACGTTCTGGCCTAAATCTGCCAAAGAAGTGATGCCATATTGGCTTAATCCACAGGGCGTAATATCTTGATAAGCGCTTAAGTCTGGGTGCACGTTTAAGGAAAGGCCATGGGATGTGACCCATTTTTGCAGCCTAACTCCAAGGGCTCCGATTTTATAATCTTGACCTTTTTTTTGAACCCAGATTCCGACCCGGCCGGCCCTTCGTTCTCCCCTCACCCCAAAAGTGGCGAGAGTCTGGATCATCCACTCTTCCAGTTCAAACACATACCGACGAATATCCTGATAACGGGGCTTTAAATCCAAGATAACATAAGCGACCCGTTGACCAGGACCATGATAGGTGACTTGTCCGCCTCTCCCCGTTTTAAAGACAGGAAACTTTGATGATGAAAAAATATCTTTTTCAAGCCCACTGGTGCCAAGGGTGTAAAGCGGAGGATGTTCTAATAGCCACACACATTCAGAAGCTTCATTATTTTGTAAGGATTTGACTCGCATTTCCATCCATTTGAGGGCCTCCAAATACCCTACAGGATCCTTTTGAGTTTTCCATTCGAAAAGATTTATAGTCTTTGGGCTTGTCCTCATTTTCATTTCCGTGTAAAGACGCTTGCAGCAAGTGGATAGATTTGTTATCCCAAGATGTACCACCGAGTTTTAAAGGGTGGAAGTTAAAAGTCATGCGGTCGTGGCGGAATTGGTAGACGCGCAGCGTTGAGGTCGCTGTGGGGGAGACCCCGTGGAAGTTCGAGTCTTCTCGACCGCACCATATCTAATTATCTATAAATAGAGTACATTCTAGTGTTCCAAGAGAAAGAGGGAGGACAGCGTGGAAGAGACTCTTAATCAACGCGCACTCGATTATCATCGTCATAAACCATTCGGCAAGCTAAAGATTGTAGCTACAAAGCCACTTTCAACCCAAGAAGATTTGGCCTTGGCTTATACTCCTGGTGTGGCTGCTGTCAGTGAGGCGATCCAAAAAGATCCTCGAGAAGCGGCAACGCTTACGGGTCGCGCAAATCTTGTGGCAGTGATTAGCAATGGAACCGCCGTTTTAGGACTTGGAAATATCGGTCCCTTGGCCGCAAAGCCGGTTATGGAAGGAAAAGCGGTTCTCTTTAAAAAGTTTGCAGGAATTGACGTTTTTGACATTGAAATTAATGAATCCGACCCGGATAAGCTCGTTGATATTATCGCAAGTCTTGAGCCCACCTTTGGGGGGATTAATCTTGAAGATATCAAAGCGCCTGAGTGTTTCCAGGTGGAACGAGAACTTAAAAAGCGCCTTAAGATTCCCGTTTTTCATGATGATCAGCATGGAACAGCAATCATTGTAGGAGCAGCCGTTCTTAACGCTTTAAAGCTTGTAAAGAAAAGTATAGAAGATGTAAAGCTCGTCACCTCTGGCGCGGGGGCTGCGGCCATTGCGTGTCTTGATATTCTTGTTCATCTAGGGATTAAACGAGAAAACATCATCGCAACAGACCAAGCAGGAGTCATTTATAAAGGGCGTCCCACAAAAATGGATCCTTTTAAAGAAAAGTATGCGACTGATCAAAAGGCACGTACCTTGGTAGAAGCAATCCAAGGAGCGGATATTTTTTTAGGGCTTTCGGCGGGAGGAATTTTAAAAGGTGAGGCTGTAGCCACCATGGCCGATCATCCTATTATTCTTGCCCTTGCAAACCCTACGCCGGAAATCCTGCCGGAAGAGGTCAAGTTGTTTCGCGACGATGCGATTATGGCGACGGGTCGTTCAGACTATCCCAATCAAGTTAATAATGTTTTGTGTTTTCCTTTCATTTTTAGAGGAGCGCTCGATGTGGGAGCGACCACCATTAATGAAGAGATGAAACTTGCCTGCGTCTATGCGCTTGCTAATCTTACTCTTACAGATCCTTCTGATGTGGTGACATCTATTTATACTCATGAGGATTTAAGTTTTGGGCCAAATTATATCATTCCAAAGCCCTTTGACCCCCGCCTCGTGACAGAGCTTCCCCCAGCGGTTGCAAAAGCGGCTATGCAAACAGGCGTTGCAACCCGTCCCCTTCAAGATATGGAAGCCTATAAACAGCAGTTGTCTGAGTTTGTTTATCGCTCTAGCCTTATTATGAAACCCATATTTAGCCGAGCAAAAGCTATGCCACTTCGTATCGTCTATTCTGAAGGTGAGGACGAAAGGGTTTTACAAGCCGCTCAGCGCGTTCTTGAAGAGGGGATTGCTTATCCCATTCTTATCGGACGACGAGAAGTTGTGGAAGCTCGGATTAAACGATTGAATTTGCGAATGCAATGTGGTCAAGACTTTGAACTCGTCGATCCTCAAAAAGATCCTCGTTACCATCAATATTGGAGCGAGTATCATCGGTTGATGGGACGGAAAGGGGTATCTCCTGATTTTGCTAAAATCGTTTTACGCACAAACTTTTCTGTTATTGCAAGTCTCATGGTTCATTTTGGTGAAGCGGATTGCGCCCTTTGTGGGCCTGTGGGACGTTATGGGCACCACCTTGATTCGATCATAGAGATTGTGGGCCTCAAGCCCGGGTTAGAAGTAGCGGCGGCTATGAGCATTATGGTTCTTGAAAAAGGTTCTTTTTTCTTTTGTGATCCCTACGTCAATTTGAATCCAACAAGCTGTCAACTAGCAAAAATGGCCGTTATGGCTGCGGAACAAGTGCGTAAATTCGGAATTGTTCCTAAGCTTGCTCTTTTATCTCATTCAAATTTTGGGACTTATCAAGATGAATCTGCTTTGAAAATGCGCCAAGTCTTCGCGAAAATCAAAAGTATTGCTCCAGAATTAGAAGTTGAGGGTGAAATGCATGCAGATTCAGCTCTTAATGAGATGATTCGCTTAAAAACCTTTCCGGGGTCTACGCTGAAAGGACAAGCAAACCTCCTTATTATGCCAAATTTGGACACTGCAAATATAGCTTTTAATATGATTAAAGTGATGGCGGATGGACAGCCCATAGGACCCATTTTATTGGGACCTGCCAAACCTATTCATATTTTGACTCCCTCTATGACGACACGGGGAATCTTTAACATGTCGGCTATTGCAGTCGTAGATGCACAAAAAACAAACCGACCTTCTTCGGCCTTAGGCTAGAGGGATAATGGTTAATAACGAATATCTGCAGGCACATGAACAGGAGGAGAGTGAACCTCTCTATGGTGTTTCTCAAGATACGATTCGAGCCTTAGAGGAAGCCCTAGAGGAAGAAGATAAGAAACAAGTTAAGAAATTAATTAAGCCGCTTCATGCAGCAGATGTGGCTGTCGTTATTGAGTATCTTTCCCCCCATTTACGCTATCATTTTATTGAAATTTTATGCCCTCATTTTGATCCCGATATCCTGACTCACCTCAATGAAACCGTTCGAGACGAAGTTGTTGAACAACTAGGAACAAGCGAAATAGCAGAGGCTATTACAGGACTTGAGAGCGATGATGCCGTGGCGCTCATTGAGGATTTGGGCGAAGAGCAACAAAAGGAGATTCTTGATTCTATCCCCATTGGGGAAAGAGTCATTTTAGAAGAAGTTCTCGGTTATCCTGAGGATAGCGCAGCGCGCCTGATGCAGCGGGAAATCGTCTGTGTGCCTAGCTTTTGGACAGTTGCTGAAACGATGCGCCATATGATGCAAGAAAAAGGGCTTCCCGAAAAATTTTATGATCTTTTCGTGGTTGATCCAAAGCATACCCCTATTGGGGGAGTTCCTTTAAGCCTATTATTACAGCAACCACCCTCCACAAAAATCATGGATATTATGATGGTGGACATCAAGCGAATTCCTGCTCTTATGGATCAAGAAGAAGTAGCCCTTCTTTTTCGAAAATATGGTCTTGTCTCTGCCCCTGTTGTTGATGAAGGGGGCCGCATTGTCGGGATGATTACGGTTGATGATGTTGTCGATGTGATTGAAGAAGAGGCTCAAGAAGATATCATGCTTCTTTCACGTGTTACGGAATCTGATTTTTACGAACCACTTTTAAGCACGTCTTATTCGCGTATTCGTTGGCTTGTGATTTCTCTTTTTAGCACACTTTTAGCTGCTACTGTGATTTCGCAGTTTCAATACACAATTGAAAAAATGGTGGCTCTGGCAGTGTTAATGCCAATTAATGCGGCAATGAGCGGAAATGCTGGTATGCAAGTGGTCACCGTTACGGTGAGGGCTATTGCAACGCGAGAACTTGGCGGAGCTAACATGAGTCGAGCCATCTGGAAAGAGACTCTTGTTGGTCTCATTAATGGTATTGTGTTTGGAGCGGTGGTTGGATCGATTGCAGCCTTTTGGTTTTCTGACCCTGCTTTAGGAATCGTTTTAGGAGGCGCTTTAATTTTTAACATGATCTGGGCCGGCGTTTGGGGAGTGGTTCTTCCCATTGTCATTGATAAAATGGGAATGGATCCAGCCCTTAGCGCAGGTCCTTTTTTAACGACTACAACAGATTTATTAGGATTTGCAATCTTTTTAGGACTTGCCAGCCTCTTTTTATTATAAAGAAACCCTCACGAAATTTCCAGAAAACTTAAACAATTATAAACTTATTCTATGCTATTATTTTAATGTGTATAGTTATAAATAAGAATTTCATTAATAAATGTATGTTTTTTTGAAGAAAAAAATCATAAGGGGGGGGGTCATGAAAAATTTATTATTTGCAACTAGTTTAGGTTTTGCGCTCCTATTCGTGGAGGGAGTTTATGCACAGGAAGTAGGTAACGAGTGGCCTGGTGTGCAAATTGAGAGTATAGGAGGTGTCCATCCGATGGATGCGCCAAGATATCAACAACAACCTCATCCGATGGAGAAAAAGTGGTACTCTGCTCCTACACGGGCACCAGCAGTAGAGTATTAGTTAACCCGAGTTCGGCATAAGAAAGAAAAAAAGACCCTTAATTCAATTTTCTATGGGAAGGGTATATACCTTCGCCTTTAGGCGGAATTGCTTTAGCGGAATAGAGCCTTTAATATGAAGGTATGGAAAGAGATAGATATCAGCGCGGAACGCACATAGTATTAGAGCTGCAGTACCATTTTGTATGGAAGACGGAATAAAGCTACCCAGTTCTTCAGGGAGACGTAGCCTTAAGGGCGAGAGATCTGATCAAACAAATATGTTCAGAAAAAGAAATGGTTGTTGTTAGAGGTAATGTGAGGGCAGATCACATTCACGTATTAGTGAGTGCCCCAAGGTACCTATCCCCTGCAAAGATAGCTCAGTATCTAAAGGGAAAGAGCTCTTTTCGACTTATGCAGGAGTTCCCAGCCCTTAGAAAGAGATATTGGGGCAGCCATCTCTGGGGCAGGGGGTATTTTTGTAGTACGGTTGGAGCTGTAACAGAAGAAATGATTAAAAAATATATTGAAGACCAATCGGACGAGCCAGCAAACTTCAAGGTGTGAGATGAGTAGGATTTATCCTCACAAGGCTCGCCTTTAGGCTCTTAGCATACCACCGGCTTTCTTTAGCCGGTGGTCGTTGATTATTTATGTGGAGACTTACAGAAGAATTGCAAGCTATTTTTTAAGCTGTTAACGGATAGGGATGTAACATCTGGCATATCAAAAGGAATTTGATGCCTCCGAACTCAGGCTTGTCCTCGTCCCCGTGAAAACGAGGAACACGAAGAACCAGAGTTAAGTTGGTTCGAACGCCTCCTAGGTTCCGGATATTAAAAAACCTTAACGCTTCCCCTAGAATGGTCGCGAAGGGTTTCTAATTTTCGGGATGAAGCATGGGGGGGGAGGACACGAGTGTATGTGTCTAGTGAAATAAATATATTAGCGTTAAGTTCATGAGGAACGGAGCGAAGAAATTCAGGGTGTTATTAGATTTATCTTGCTGCTGTTTTAATGATTTTCTCTTCTGATTTCAGTATATTCGAAGATAAATCTCGTTCGCTAAGGAGGACCCATCCTTGTTTATGAGGAGAATGAAGAAGACATGGATCGTCTCCTTGATTCCACTCAGCGTGTGCTAAGGAAGTTAATGTTATCATCAATCCAATGAATAAAGGGACAATCATGAGAAGGAAAAATTGTTTTTGGTTAAGTGTATTTTGACGTATACATTTTACTTTCATAAACTTTTCCTCTCATGATATTAAGACATGAATACATAGTATCAGTTAAGTTTAAAATCTTCGTTAAAACTTCCTTCCTAAATTGTTAATTTTCATTTTTATTGTCCTTGAAAAAGCCTGAAGAAAAGAGGTAATGTCGCTATATTTGAGGAAAAGATAAGTTTATGTTGCTACATATCGGTACAATTGCGTTGGAAGATCAGGTCATTTTAGCACCTATGTCGGGTGTTACGGATATGCCTTTTCGTCGTCTTGTCAAGCGGCAAGGCGCAGCTCTTGTTATTTCCGAAATGATAGCAAGCCAAGCGATGATACGGCAAACTCGCCAATCTTTGCTTATGTCAACCCATACTCCTGAAGAATACCCCATGGCTGTTCAACTTGCGGGATGTGAACCTGAAGTTATGGCAGAAGCTGCGAAGCTGAATGTGGATCGAGGAGCCATTCTTA
>JAKBAL010000455.1 GCA_021809225.1 Pseudomonadota bacterium
TCTTTCTTTTTTTCAATTTCTTTTTGATGTTTTTTGATGTTCTTAAAACTCAATTGTCATTAGAGATCTGCATAAAGAGCACAACCCTCAAATTTTGAATTTAGAATGCCCCATGATTACTTAAAAAATTATAACTATAGTGCATGATTTTTCATAATATGCACACTTGAGGACAATTTATATTGATTAATTTAAAGTTAACACCTATATAACATCTTGTAAGGTTTTTTATTTTTATCAACACAAATTCTTTTTGAGGGATATAACCCATGGCATCATTACGATTTCCATTTCTGCAGCAAGTTTGGACCCTTCTTATCCGCCCTTATTGGACTTCAGAAGACCGTTGGGTTGCCGCTGGACTTTTGGCCAGCCATTTAGCCTTAGTAGGATTTTTCATCTCCCTAGCCGTATGGTTTAATTACTGGAATAATAATTTCTATACCGCCATTCAAGACCTTAATAGTAGCGCCTTTTTTTACCTCTTAGGAACTTTTAGCATAGCGGCTTTTTTTTCGATCACTGCTTTTATGTTAAAAGCTTATTTTTTACTTAAACTAGAAATTCGTTGGAGACAATGGTTGACCCTCCATCTTGTGGAAAGTTGGACTCATAACCGACGCTACTACGCTCTTCAGCTCAAAGGAGATGGGGCCGATAACCCTGATCAGCGTATCGCAGATGATATTTCTCAATTTATTAATAGTACGTTGTCATTAAGCATTGGATTTCTTCAAGAAATTGTCACCCTTATCTCTTTCTTAGGAATTCTGTGGAGTCTTTCTGGTGTTCTTCATATTCCCCTCGGTAGCTTCACTCTCTCAATCCCCGGATATATGTGTTGGGGGGCTATTATTTATGCGGTTGCGGGAACCTTCTTCTCCACCTACTTGGGCCGCCCTCTCATTCGCTTAGATTATGAAAAAGAAAGATATGAGGCTAACTTTCGTTATAGCCTTGTACGTTTTCGGGAAAATGTCGAAGGAATTGCCCTGTATCAAGGTGAAGAGAAAGAAAGAGAGATTTTTAAAACACGGTTTAGACATATTGTTAGTAACTATAATATGATTGTCAAACGCATGCTTAAAATATATTCATGGAACAGTTTTTATAGCCAAATAAATATTATTTATCCTACTCTTCTGGCTGCTCCCCGACTTTTCACGAAAGAAATCACTTTTGGGGGATTTATGCAAACCTTGACAGCTTTCACTCAAGTTAGTCACTCTCTTTCTTTTATCGTTGATAACTATACAGGCATCGCCAGCTGGCGCGCCACGACCAATCGTCTTTTAGAGTTTAAGTTAACTTTAGAAAACTTACCCCCCTCCCCTCTTTCCCATGGCATCCATGAAGAAGATGCCATTCATGTGGCTTGTGATTATATCGCTCTTCCCCATGGCACCATTTTAAATGAAGAGCTCCACATCATTTTCAAAAAGGGAGAAGACACACTTATCACAGGGAATACGGGCGTTGGGAAAAGCACCCTTGCGCGCGCCATTGCTGGCCTATGGCCCTATGGAAAAGGAGAGATCAAACTTCCCTCCTCCTCTTTCCTTTTT
Source organism: Pseudomonadota bacterium (assembly GCA_021809225.1). Next base: position 1,566 of record JAKBAL010000455.1, read on the forward strand.
CTTCCCCAAAAGCCCTATATGCCCCTTGGGAGTCTTGAGGATGTTTTGCAATATCCCACATCATGCGTTTCCAAAGATGAGATTAACGATGCTCTAGAAGATGTAGGGCTCTCCCTATTCAAATCTCGCCTCGAAGATGTCAACGACTGGGCTCGTGTTTTGTCCCTAGGCGAGCAACAACGTATTGCCATCGCCAGGGCCCTTCTCACCAAACCCCATTGGCTCATTTTGGATGAGGCTACCTCCGCCATGGATGAAGGCTCTGAAGCCCACCTTTACAACCTTTTAAGGAAGCGACTTCCTGATGCGACGTTCATTTCCATCGGACACCGAGAAAGCCTAAAATCTCTCCATAGTCGGGAAGTTCGACTTGAGGAAAGAGGTTCTTTGAGAAAGGTTGCGGCGTAGGAAGAGCTAGACGTTTGTGGGGATAAGTAAATATTACTATCACTTTTTTGTAAGAAATTGTAAAAATTAGCAATTTTACTGCAAATTATTTACTCTTACATCAATTAATGTAATAATATATGAAACTTAGAGCTCTTCGCTCTTGGAGACATTCTCCCCTATCTCAGGGCGCTATTACAATATGTATAACCTTTCATCTCGAAATGAAGGATAAGCTTCTGTTAAAGTTAACTTGTCCTTCATCAGGAATGTTGCAACAAAAAAGCCTACATGCAGTAAAATCGGCGTTATTTTAAAAACATAACAAGAATAGAAAATAATATTCATTAAAAATTAAATCTTTATATGTAATATATATTAAGATCTCAATTTGTTCGGGGGCGTGACATGAGGGCGAAAAAATTTCTTGTTTTTACGGCAAGTACTTTTGCACTTATGGCGCCATCTCATTCCGTAGAACTGAGCCAGAAAACTCTTGTTATTCCAACGGCAACTCCCGTTCTACCACCGGGCCATGAAGGACCTCATCAAGCTTCACCCCATATATATATAGCTCCGCCCCATATCCAAGCACTTCCACATCCTAAGCCTCATATCCAGGCGCCTCCACGTCCTGGTCCCAATATTCAGGCACCTCCATCACCACCCAAACCTCATATAGAATA
>JAKBAL010000456.1 GCA_021809225.1 Pseudomonadota bacterium
CCCTCGCGAACCTCTTGAGCGATTTTGATTGGGAGGATAACACTCTCGTGTCTCGAATCAGTCCGAGCTTGCATCATCTTGCCCAAAAAACAGATGCTTTTGATGAGGCTCTTAAATCTGTCAAGCGTCTTAAAGTTGATTATGAACGATCGTCCACCATTATCAACAAATTTACTGGGGTCACTGAGCTTGATCTTACAAGCTTGCAAGATTCTCATATATCCTTCACACAAGATTTTCCATTTCTCGAAACCTTGGAGTTACCTAAATCCCTCGTTACACTGGAAGGCCTTGAAAAAGCCCCTAATCTTAAAAAACTGCTCATACCCTCCGGTTGCTTTGAATTTAAAAAACTTATTTTTCCTGCTGAGATGCCGTTCTTAGAAAAACTTAAGGTTCAACATGGTATGGTAGTGGAAGGTTTAGATAAACTCACAGGCTTAAAAGAACTTGATTATTCCTTAACCGCCTCTGAGACGCTGACGCTGCCCTCTTTACCTAGCCTTGAACATTTAAAAACACCCAGCCATCTAAAAAATATGCCAGATTTAAGTCAAGTTCCTAATCTCCAAGTGTTGGACATGCGTTATGCAGAAAGGGAGCAGATCAACTTTACGCATTTCCATGAGCATCTGAGGTCCTTTACTCCCTCTTTTCAAGTGCAGGAGATCCTGGGCCTTGAGAACTTACCCCGCCTTGAAACAATAGATTTGTCACAAACATCTAATCTGAGTAATCTTATTTTTACAAATGACCTGGCTCACATCCAAACACTCTCCATGACAATGTATCAAAAGAAACTCACGGGTCTCGGTCACCTGGTCAACTTAGAATCTCTGGAGGGGCTTCAGGGGCTGAATAGCCTCACCATTGACAGACCTATGGAGAAACTCACTAATATCAGCTGGCCCGGGTACTATAACAACTTTACATCCCTTGAGGGTATTGAGAACCTCATGCGTTTTACGCAGCTTCATTTAGAACAGTTGAAGATTAAGCACTTACCCATCCGAGCCGACATGCCGACTCTTGAGGAAATTGCTTTTCCAAAAACACTCGAGCATATCGAAGGAGTGTCCCATCTCAGGGCTGTCAAAAAAATGGATTTTAAAGAGTGCGCTGTGCAACAGATTCTCTTTGATCATGAGATGCCTTTACTTGAGTCTCTTTGGTTAGGCAAAAATGTTCAGCGCTTGGAGGGAGGTCAATATTTGAGCGCTTTGAAAGAACTTGCCATCCCCGCCTCTGCCTTAAGCAATCCAGCAATCAAAGAACTTCTGCCTCAACTTCAAACGTTGCGTCTTATAGGCTGGGATCAGTCAGAGATGAGAGTAGATCTAGACGAATTTCCAAATTTAGCTAACCTGGTTTTGAATGGCTCAAAAGTTACCTTGAAAGGGAATAGAGAGGAGTGGGACCGTACGCCTTTCTATGGTTCTGGCAACATTCCTGAACCAACTAAACCTGGCAGAAGGTACTTTGTCGACAGATTCATAAACGAGATCTGGGAGTAAAAAAGGTTCTGTCGCATCTCTTCAATTCATGAAAAAAGAAAAAGAAGACAGAGAACCAGTTTTATTCTCTTGGAAGCAATCCGATCCTATAGAACACTTTTTAAGTCTCTCCGATTGGTTCAGACAAAAGCTTCTTCTCCTCCAAACACCCAATGCCAAAAAGAAAGATGTCTTTTTACCAGAAGAAATTCTCCCCCTTCCTTCCTGGGTTGTTCCTCATGATATTGATATTCCCATTGAGCCCTTTGCAAAGAAGCTTGAGGAAATAAACGTGCCTTATGTGGAATATCTGAATTCAAGATCTGCCTAACCTTGGCAAATTTTTTGCCAAGGTGACGTCTACCGAGGTCTCTCTGGGGTGATATTGGTGCTTAATGTAGTCTAGAGAGACGTCACTATAGAAATTTCCTTGCCTAACTTTTATTCTAGATTTTCTTGTGTATACTTTCACTAGCGACGATGAATGTTATCTAATAACCACATAATTGAGTAACGATTCATTAAACTCTAAACCTCACAAGAAAGGATAAACTATGGAACCACTCGACAAAAACCGTCTCTTAACCCGAAAAGAAGCGGCAGCATACTTAGGCGTGAAAGAACTCATTCTTGCTCTTTGGAAATCAACAAAACGCTATGACCTTCCTGTTGTCAAGATAGGAAGGCTCGCTAAGTACCGTTATGGTGATCTCTTAGATTTTATTGAAATGCGAACGGTCAATAAACCCAATGAGGTCAACCCCCTCAAGTATGATTTGAAAGACAACAAGCGCAATGGATAATACTCGCTCTCAGAAAGAGCTAGGAGATCCCTCTTTCACTCCTATTTTATCTGGGAACTACACCCAAAACTTTATAGAGACCATAGAGAAAGCTGGTGTGCCCTTTAAGGAGAACATCATTGGAGATGGCACGATTCACCGCTTTTCCACAGGAAGCAGGGGCCATAAGGAGGGGTGGTATGTTTTTCATGGACTTGCCGGGGCTTTTGGCGACTGGAGCCGCGATATCCATGAAAAGTGGAATTTGCAAGGGGAGAGTCTACCACTTCGAGAGAAAGGAAGACTCTCTGAGCAAATTAGACAGGCTCAAGAGCATGCCAAGAAAGAAAGGCTTAGAAAATA
>JAKBAL010000457.1 GCA_021809225.1 Pseudomonadota bacterium
TCCTTCTTGTTGATCATAAAAAAGCTCAACTTTGGCTACCAGCAGGAGGACATGTGGAACCTGGAGAGAATCCCCATGAGACAGTCATACGAGAATGCTTTGAAGAGCTCGGGATATCTGCAAAATTTTGGTGTATGGATCCTCTTTTTTTAACTTCTACACTAATGGTAGGACACACCGCTGAACATACGGACGTTAGCTTCTGGTATGTTTTGCAAGGCGATCAGCGTGTTCTTTATGAATTTGATTCCCGTGAGTTCACTTCCATCCGATGGTTTGATTTTAATGATCTTCCCTACGAGATATCTGACCCTCATATGAGACGTTTTATTCAAAAATTAAAAGGGTTGTTGTGAACATTCACTTTGAAAAGGCAACTCTTGCTCATAAAAACATTATTTTTGAGTGGTTGGATAAGCAGCATGTGCGTGAATTCTGGGATAATAGTCCTGAGCATCGAGAAGATATCGGGGTCTTTTTAAGGGGTCGAAAAGAAACTTCAAATTATTTTGATGGTATTTTTACCTATTGGATTGGCCTTATTGAAAGCGATCCTTATTGCCTGTTCATGACTTCGGAGATTCTGCCATCACCTGACTTGCCAAAGGAGTGGGAGCTCTACCTTTCAAAAACAGGAAAAACTTTTGGAATTGATTTCATGATTGGAAATGAAACGTATTTTGGCAGAGGATTAGCATCTCCCACTTTGAAAGCCTTCACACAATTTATAAAAAAAGACGTTGATCACTCTGTCGATACTTTCATGATCGACCCTGCTGAAACAAATCCGAGAGCTAAGCATGTTTATGTAAAAGCAGGATTTGAAATTATTACAGAGTTTGTGAGGGAGGATGGCGTTTTTAAAGACATCAAACATTTTCTGATGATCAAAAGATTATCCTTGAAACCGAGGCTTGTTAGAGCAAAATCTGCTGATTACACCCCTTCTAAACATGGGGGGAGGAATAAAGTAATGACGCATGATGATATTGTCACCTACTTAAGGAAAAAGTATTGTCCCAAGGCTATTCTTCTTCATGGGTCGCGCGTACGGGGAGATGCTTTTGACCAAAGCGATTATGATTTGGCTTTAATCGCAGAAAATTCAGAGCAAGTTAGAACGGAATATTATGAAGGGTATGCACTTGATATAAGTGGACTTTCAGCAGCAGAACCCATTTTAAAAGCAGGGAAAATTCCTCTATGGCCCTGTATTGTCCTTTTTGATGATGCTAATGGTTTCGGAAATCGTTTAGCAGAACAGACAGAAAAAGCATTTAGACAAGGTCCCCTTCCTCTAACAAAAGAAGACCTCGAGGATAGACGTAATTTTTTAAAACGACTCATTCAGCGAATTCAAGGACGTGGGGAAGAACCCCTGATAAGGAGTTATTATTTAGGGGATTTTTATCAACGCGTCTTGCGATATTGGTGTGAAATCAATCAAAGATGGACTCTATCTGTTCATTTGTTGCTGCCGCTTATTGCAAAAGAAGATCCCCTATTTTATCAAATGATTATAGATTTATGGAATGAAGATTATCAAAAGATAGTTTTAAGGATTCTTCAGCATTTATTTAAAGAAATCCTATGATCATAAAACCCCAATAAATGTGACCTTTATAGGGTTTGGATTTTCAGGGAGTATCTTTCATGCACCTTTTTTAAGTACGCTTGAAGACTATAATTTGTGCTGCTTAACATCTCCTCAAACCTGGAAAAGGTGCATGAAAGCTTACCCAATATTTCTTATTGAATCAAATTTTACCGTAAAGATCCAACCTTAGACTTAATTGGCGACACCCAATACCACTCATTACGAACTAGCAAAAGCTGTTCTTGAATCTGGAAAGCATGTTGTGATTGATAAACCTTTTACGATTCATTCTTCGGAAGCTTTAGAGCTTACTCAAGTTGCTAAACGGCAGAAACAAAGTTTAACCGTCTATCATAACAGATGCTGAGACGGAGATTTTTTAACCATAAAAAAACTACTCCCGGAAAAAGTCTTAGGCGAAATCTGCTTATATGAAGCTCATTTTCACAGATATGGGCTGATGCCTAACCCCCAACGATGGAAAGAAGCTTCAGGACGTGGATCAGGAATTTTATACGATCTCGATTTGCGGGATTAAGTATGGCATCTCTTTGGCTTTCCTGACTCTATTGATGCGGATATTATTACTCAAAGGCCTCTGGCGAAATCGCTGATGATTACTTCCTTTAAAATATGGAACAATGCGGGTGATTCTAAAGGCTAGAAATCTTGTCTTTAATCCTGGTCCACGCTACCAAGTTCACGGTACTCAGGGGAGCTTCTTAAAAACTGGCATAGACCCTCAAGAGCAAGAGTTGATCGCTAGGAAAAGTCCCCTTAATAAAATATGGGGACAGGGTAAAGAAGAAAATGATGGAATTTTGAGCATAAAGGATATCCATTACAATTCCAGGAAACTATGGCTTATTTTACGTATCTCTCGCTAAAGCCATTTATGATAAGTTCCCTCACCTGTTCTCGCAGAGGAGGCTTATCAAATTATGCAGCTCATTGAAAAATGCTGGGAAGAAATTCCGAAATAAATTTCTCATTTTAAGATCCTTCGAAGGGTAAGATCTTAGCGTGAGAAGTCGA
>JAKBAL010000458.1 GCA_021809225.1 Pseudomonadota bacterium
AGCTTGTCCAGATACAGACCGATATTTCTCTTGGCTTACAAGGGGCGCTAAGGGCAGGTCGCCTCAAGGATGAAGAGCGTTGTCCATCCGAGCTTATCTCTCTCTTGAAACGAAACAACGCAGGAAAAGCCCTTCAAATTTCTCACGTTGCACGGGATATGTTGGGTGCAAATGGCATATCGGATGAGTATCATATCATTCGCCATATGATGAATCTTGAATCCGTTAATACCTATGAAGGAACCTATGACATTCACACCTTAATTCTGGGCCGCGCTCAAACAGGCATTGGGGCTTTTTGAGCAGTGAAATTCTTACACTTAAATCATATTGACTAAAATAGCTATTTTAGCTATAATAGGCCCAAAGGAGAAAGACAATGATTCATATGGTTGCAAAGGAAGCTAAAAATCATTTTGGTCAGCTTTTAACAGCAGCAATACACAGCCCGGTCGTTATTGACAAAAATGGTAAGCCTGTTGCTGTTGTTTTATCTACGAAAGAGTATCAAAGGCTTGAACAAATTGAGGATACTCTGCTAGCCCTCAAAGCAAAAATTGCCCTAGAGGAAGGATTTTTGGGAGAGGAAATGAGTGAAAAGGTCTTGAAAGACTTACTGAATGCTCAAGATTAATCTTTCCAAAGTTTCCGAAAAGTTTTTAACAATCTTACCCGCAAAACAGAGACAACAATGTGCTCTAAAAATTCAAGAACTTCGAAGTAACCCAATGCCTCAAGATGTTAAAAAACTCAAAGGTTTTCCTTATTATCGATGCAGCACAGGCGAGTTTCGGATCATTTTTGATGTCCAAAATGAAACACTCAACGTTATTCTTGTTGAAAAAAGAAATGATGACCGTGTCTATAAGAAACTTAAACGTATGGTTTAATATTGAAGAATATATCAACCTTTTATTTGACTTTTCTACTTTCGTAGATTTATATAAGTATACTAACAATTAAATTTTTTAAGGAATACTGGTGATGAAAACTCAAGTAAGTTTAATGGTACTCATAAGTGGGATGATTTCTTTTGCCCAACCCGCATGGTCAATGGAAGATGACTTAGAAGCTCGTTGTTCAAAGAAAAAACAAGTTGTCTATCATATCTCTCCCCCCTCTTTGAGAGGTTGGAATGGAGAAAGCAATATTGGGGAATGGGAACGAACGAATGGCCCTAGACCGAATGATCTCAACTGGCACCCGGCCCGTTATTGGATTCAAGAAAACTCACATTTTAATCCCGGCTACATTCTCCAATGTGTGTTTTTCGCTACAGACAATGAGGGAAAAATAGTTCCAAGAAAGGACAGCACCACTCAAGAAATGACGACCACTTTTGGTATGAAAAATTTCGAAAGACACCCTATCAAATTTATAGAGTGTTCCTTTCTCGGAGAAAAAGATTCTCCAGGGGAATCAAGGAAATATATTAAAAATAACTACCGAAACGTACATAGTCACGGAAAGAGAGTTACGGAAGGGGAGTTATTTGATGTTTGGGGAACGCATGACGAAGGGGACAAGATTTATGTAAAAAATACAACCCCCAATGAGACTCTCGATAACTTTCCTGAGTCAGCAACTGTTGTATTTATACCCATATCTAGCACTGCAGACTAAAGAAGAAAATTGTAGCTATTCACCAGATTTTGTCAGGATGGGAGAGACTGGTGGATAGTTACAAAAATTTAATGTAAAATTTTAATTGTAAGATAAAATGGTTCATGATAATTTTCTCTCCACAAAAAGGGAGGAACCAAATGAAATCAAAAATCATATTTGCAACTTTATGTGCCGTTCTTTTGGGAGAAAATGTCGTTTGCGGAGCAAATATCCTGAAGTGTCCGGATATTAGCACATGGACACCTGGGGAAAAAGCATTAGACGGGTGGACTCTCTGCGAGGATCCTGCAAAGCCCCAGAAAGTGTATCCACCAGACATTCAACACCATCTTAAAGCCCACCATAATTGGGTCGTAAACAATCCCAGATCATGTAAAGGTTATATATTACAGTGTGCCTACATATATAAAACTGCTCCCAAGGATATCTATGTCACATTTGGACGGACGGATCAAAATTGGCATCTAAATGAAAAAGAGATAGGTGTCGTTAGGTGCGTTGAGAAAAATAAAGGTTGGCAATGTTTTGGAGGAGATAATTCTTCTAGCTTCCCTTCAGCTTGCGATTATCACGAAGGTTCTGATGGACAAAACCTTATACCTACTCAGGGACCCTACTGCCCCCAAAATGTGAAATAGAAGAAAAGATTTTAACTATTTCTACAAGCTGAATCGATCTATGGTAGAACATAATCAATATTTAAAAGGGAGAAACCAAATGAAATCAAATATTATTTTAGCAACTCTTTGCGCAGTTTTTTTAAGTAGCGGCACTATCTATGGGCACAATTGCCCACCCATTCCAAAAAATTGGGATGGAAAAACCTTGGAAGCTTCGGGTCCACTCGCATGGTCCGTAGGAAAAATAACACCAAACGTAAATTTAGCTAAAGTAACTTGGCAGGCCCATCAAGCTTGGATTTTTACAGAAAACAAGGAAACACGAAAAAAAGATGGCTATTTTACTTGTATTTATAAAGCAGTAGATGATGAAACAAA
>JAKBAL010000459.1 GCA_021809225.1 Pseudomonadota bacterium
ATTCCCTTGAAGATGGGATAATTTCCGCTTTACATTCGTGTGATCTGGTAATTCATAATCAGGAAATTTCGCACCAACCTTTATATCTTCTCGCATTTTTATCCTCCCTTATAGTTGTTATCTTTCTTGTGAATTATCCTATCACGATTTTTTCGAACAACGAAATTTTGGGAGAAAACTTGTTTATATTGACCCAATTAGTATTTAGTTGGAAACTCAAAAAAATCATACTGGCTAAAGGACTAGAAAAAATTACAAAGACAATATCACTCCTTTTTACAGTAATTTAAATTATCTACAAAAATTAATATTCTTATTTTTTTATTAATGGTAAATTTTCTTAAAGATTTATTTCAAAGCATGAACGATACTGGCAAGAAGCTCTCCTTTTTCAAAAACAACCCGCTGGAGTAGCCAGCTATGGAGAATCATATAATACGTTTCCCATCCATAGCGCTCCTTAATTTGTTCACCTAGCTCATCAAAATGACGAAAGTAAACTTCTTTAAAGCTCTTAATCATATCCGTGCTTATATCTTCAAATGTAATATATTTAAATCCAGCGCTTACTATGGCATCATGATATTCTTCTGCCGTTGTGAGATGAAATGTGAGTCCATCAATGGTTAGAAATCTTTTCATATCTTCGCTATAGATAGGATCAGCATGCATCCAATCGGTGCACATCAAGCGTCCCCCTGATTTTAAAAGAGGATAGAGCGTCTTAAAGAAAATAGGCTTGTTTTCGATATGAAGCCAACTTTCCTTTCCAAAAATAATGTCAAAAGATTCATTGGCAAAAGGATAGTTTCCGTTCTCAATGACTTGAAAAGAAAGAGTCCCCTTTAAAGGTTTTTCGAAGTGTATCTGTTGCGCTTCGAAAATAACGTCTGGCTCAATATCAACGCCAATGATATCCACACGATGCTTTTCTGCTAAGTAACGGAGGGGACCTCCTAACCCACAACCAACATCCAGAATTTTTTTACCTTCAAGGTCAATCCCACTAAAAATTTTGTCAATTAAGGGTGTTCCTCCAAAAGAGAGAAAACCTTCTCCGAGTGTGAGCTGCATGAGATGGGTAAAAGAAGGATCATATTCTTTCTGACGCTGCTCAAGATGTACAGATTTTGAAGAAGATAATGTGGTCATTTTATAAATTTTATTTTTTGCGTAGATATCTCACTTTACCAATTTCTTTCCTAATTTCAAGCTTGTCATAATTTAGATATGTATGGAGCTTGATGATATTTTATATGTTTGTTACCGTCACTTCCGGTAACACCCGGGAAAGCCATGTTTCTTGATTACGCTATTGTGATTTTATATTTTTGTGTTGTTTTAGGGAATGGCTTGTATATGAGCCGTAAGGTTCACTGTCTTTCAGATTATGCAACGGGAGGAAGGTCGTATACAGCCTTTGCTGTTTTTGCAACCTTATCCTCTTCCTTTATTGGAGGGGGATTTACAATTGGTCTTGCGGAAAAGGTTTTCAGTCTTGGTCTCATTTACGTTGTGGCTCTGTGGGGCTTTAGCTTTAAAGAAATCCTTATTGCTCACTATATTGCTCCTCGCATGACACGTTTTCGCAAAGCAATCTCTGTGGGAGATATGATGGGCATGCTCTATGGCCAAAATGTTAAAGTTTTTACAGGAGTTGCCTCTGTCCTTGTTTGTGCAGGCATTGCAGGCGCCCAGTTTGCGGGTTTAGGATATGTCTTAAATGTATTAATGGGAGTTCCTCAGTGGGTTGGCGCGCTTATAGGAGCCATTCTTGTGATCACCTATTCTTCTTTAGGAGGCATGAAATCCGTTGTTGCGAACGATATTCTTCATTTTTGTGTTCTCATCATTGCCTTGCCAATCGTCCTTATCTTTGGGCTTTTCGAAATTGGGGGTGTTTCAGCGCTTCCTAGCTTATCCGACTGGAATCCGACGGGACTGCCTCTTTTGACGATGCTCGGCCTTTTTCTCAATTTCTTTTTTGGAGAAACACTTGTTCCTCCTTATGTGCAGCGTCTTCTTATTGGCAAGACTATTCGAGAAACAACGAAGGGAACCTTATGGAGTGGTCTTCTCTCCTTTCCTTTCTTTTTAATGATAGGGCTTATTGGAATTGTTGCTCTTCAGAAAAATCCAGACCTGAACCCAAATTTAGCCCTTCCTTATGTTATTAATACTTTTTTGCCCATCGGCATCAAAGGATTAGTTATTGCTGGAATGGTAGCTGTTGTGATGTCTTCAGCAGATTCTTTTTTAAACGCCGCCGGCATCGCAGCCACCCATGATGTGTTCAAGCCTTTAAGAGGAAAGGCTTATTCTTCGAAAGAAGAACTGATTTTATCCCGTTTAACAACCCTTATTGTGGGCGTTTGTGGTATTGCCTTTGCCTTAAGTACGGAAAGCGTTATTGATATATTGCTAGAGACCTATAATTTCTGGACACCCTTTATCTTAGTCCCTTTGGTCGGAGGTATTCTTGGTTTTACCGCTTCACCTCGCATATTCTGGATTTCTTCTTTTGTGGGGATGTCTTCTGTGATTATCGCAAGGATTTACTGAGGAGGGCTTGTGGCAACAGGTCATTTTGACGCTGCCATCATTGGGATCACCACAAACCTTTT
>JAKBAL010000460.1 GCA_021809225.1 Pseudomonadota bacterium
TTGGCATATCTATTGCTCCTGTTATAGGTGGGTTTATTCAAAATATTTTTGGGTATAAAGGTAATTTTTATTGTATGCTAATCTTTGGTATCTTACTTATGTTGTGTATGTATCGATATTTACCAGAAACAAATAAAACCAGAAAAGAAAGAATAAATGTTTTACTCATTGTTAAAGATTTACGCCAAGCTTTATTTTCTAAAGTTTTTTTATCATCTGCCTTTTTGGTGGCATCTAGTATAACGGTTATCATTTCTTATTCCATTTATATATGTATTTTAATCTATTTCAATTCTTTAATCTATTTCAATCAATTCTTCTGTCTTTGTTTCTAAAGTTAATTTACTATTTTCTTCTAATGCTTTTCTAACTTTTGCAATTTCATTTAATAAAAGAGCTAAAATGAAAACTGGTATTGAAATAAAACCAAGCTTTTGGAGCTGTTTTGCCTCTGTTTCAGATCCGACGTTAACGTGGACGCTCACTGCGTCAGCGCCGACTTTCAGAGCCTCAATGCTTCAAGCCTCAATGCCTCAATGCCTCAGCCTTGCAAGCAAACACAATTTACTCTTTCGAGCCCAATGAAACACTTTCCGCAGAAGGGCCATTTGCCCTTTGCGATCTGATGGAAAATATCTGGCAGGAAAACAAAGACCAATTGATTCCTCTTTTGCAATCAGCCAACTGTGAAGACGGCATTTGCACATTAGGTGCGACGTCTGTTAGCTATCAGCGCAATGATGCCGGGTGCGGCCTTGTGATGGATAGTAAGGATTTAGACCTCAAAGCGCAATTTGGTGTTGTCGAAGGAGCCCACATTTTTAGCATGGAAAAGCCGGGAGCTACACTTTACGGTGAAACAGACTATAATAATTACATCAAAGCTGATTGGAAGTCTGTAAATTATAAACTCGTCTTTGAAAAAGATGAAATCGATTTAAAAGAGGTAACTGATCGAGGTAGTCTGAAAGTTGAGAGGGTCGAAGGATCTGATGGAAAAGAAAACTTTAAGATCGAACTTGTAAGAGCAGAAGGCGATGAAGAAACTCGCTTTTTCGCTGACTGTTCGATTGGTGAAAATGAAGCAGTCTGCGAAACCCGCAAAGGAGATATTTCTGACTGGCTTTTGAGCAATAAAGTTCAAATCCGCATGGAAAAACAGATCGATACCGATACACAAGAGGAAACCGTAAAATTTACAGTGCAAACACACCCTTTGTTTGGATTGATGCCTGCCGTCCAACTTGGGGAGTTCGAAGCGAAATTCAATCCTAACGGAGAGATAATAGCACAGGGGAATGTTCAGCTTCCTAACAGTAAGGAGCCTCTTTTTGCCGGCAAATTACACTGCAAAGATCCTGAGCACAAAAGCTGCAGTGGTGAATACACTATGAAAATGGATTCGGGAACGGAAGCGAATCAACATGTAGCCCAAAACACTATAAGATTTGAATCCACTCCAAGATCCTATGACTTTTCCAGCTCATCAAAGACAGAGCATTCTAGAGATGCTTATTACAATCGTCAAAATATGGAGCAGAGCTGGAAGTTTGCTATCTCTGAAGATGAAAAAAAAGTTAGCTTTACAACTGACCACATAGACACAGTTGATTCCTCTTTTAGAAACAGCCATAGCCACATCACGACGAATACTCAAGTAGAAAAGGGTTTAACTGGTCTAAAAGTTGATCATATCACTCAAGACGTCTCTAACCCGGACGAAAAGAAAACCCTATTAAGCGGAGCCTATCAGTATGATTCCCTATCTCCAATTGCAGATACTCATCGTGCTGATATTAGACTAGCCAATGGGTTTGAGGTAGAAGCCAAAGTGCGCATACCTAAATAAATTTGATAGATCAAGGGAAGAGGCTATAGCGCCTCTTCCTTATACCTCTCACGCCAGATACAGCATGATCAAGAACAGTGCAACCGCGATCACTGGCATCGCCATTTTTTCCATACACTGCGTGTTTGGCTCTGATACACCAAAGTATCGGATGTGCTGGACACGGGATCCGGAATCTTCTTTTGTTCGCCAGAAATGAGAGTAAAGACCTAAAGGGAGAAGGGATTGAAACGCTGGAATTGCAATATCTGTCGTGCGATTCAAAAGGTCTGCGATCCCGCTGCTGCAAGTAACATAGTTTGAATCCTTAAACATTAAGGCATGTTTGAGCTGCAGATACTCTTGTTCTTTAAGGCCTAATTGCACGCGGTAATAGGGGGCGCCTTGCCCACTCAAAGTGCGCAGTTCTTGGGAAGCAGAGGAATGAACATAACGATCTCGGCCACCGCAAACCAGGTTGTGAAGTTCGCCATCAAGCTCCAATTCGATATGAGAGCTGTAGTGAAACCACAACAAAGAACATTCGTGAGGATATTCTTGATTTAGTTTTGAATATAAAGTTGCCATACAATCCACCATAAATATGAATAATTATACAAAAACAACAATTACAGATCAAATAAATTTTAATAAATAAATTTTTATTAGATTCGAATGCAGGGTTCCTCTGTACTGGACAAAAAATAAATTCATGCCGTGCAACCAGCTGGTTCTAAACACGTAAAACACGAAAATAGTCGCCTGAATTTTCTCAGATTCCATCTCCCAAAAATCG
>JAKBAL010000461.1 GCA_021809225.1 Pseudomonadota bacterium
CCCATTGTTGGTTGCTGATGTCATATAGTGCAATATTGATGTAACGAATGCCGTTGTTTTGATCCAAACGTGCTGTGAAGTCAAACACACCCGCAATCACCAAATAAGCAATGTTGTTGTAAGTGACGGCAAACGACGGATCGTTCGGTCGAAGGATCTTTTCTTTGATATCCAAGGCTTTCTTTGTAATCCCCCATGTTACGGCGGTTGACGTTAATGACCGCCCTGCTTTAGAGAGCATGGCCATCAAACTTAAAGAAAAATTTCCTTATTTAACAAATCTGTGGGCAGATATGGGACACCAAGGTAAAAGTTTAAAAGAAAGGGTTGGCAACCAAGGAATAGATTTAGAACCCACATTGAGCAGTTTATAAGGATAAAAAATTGAATTAAAATGTTGCTTTCTAATGTAAGGTTGGGAGGCAAGATGGGTTTAGATGTAAACATTGAACGGATTGACCACCTGGGAGTTATTGGAGGGGTAATCAAGGATCTTGGATTAGTTGAGCTTATCGACCAACGAATCAATAAGGATGTTCGGGAAGATATTTCCACGGGAGAGGCTGTTGCCGGAATGATCATTAATGGTTTAGGATTTTCAGACAGGCCTATCTCCTTAACACCTCAGTTTTTTGAGAACAAGGCGTTAGAAAAGCTTTTTCGCCCTGCAGTATCTTGTGAGCATTTTAACCGTTTCAAGTTAGGGCGTGTGTTGGATGAATGCCATGCCTATGGCTGTGATCCGTTGTTTGCAGAGCTAAGCCTGCATATTTGCCGATGTGAAGAGATAGATACGCGATTTAATGCCCTGAATACCACTGTCTTTTCGCTAACGGGCGAGTATGATTGTGATTCAGATGAGCATACAATTGAGATCACTCATGGATATTCTAAAGATCATCGTCCAGATCTCAAGCAAGTAGTCCTTGAGCTAATGTGCACCCATGACGGGGGTATCCCTGTCATCAGCAAGAGTTGGAATGGCAATACTTCAGATAGCAAGGTCTTTCGGCAGAGGGCCAAAGCCCTTGTAGATGGTTTAAAATCTGCAGAAGGCCCCCGATATTTGGTTGCGGACTCCAAGCTTTACGACCAGGAGACCGTACGTACCTATCTGGCCAATATACCTTTTATCGCATCCCAGGCACACTTAAGCTTGAGAATGAAACGGTCCGCCAAGCCCTTCAACAGCCTGTTGAGAGTTGATCTCGCTTGGATGATAAAAGTCGCTACTTGAATATGCTTTTCCAGGATACGGATATCCTGCTACAGCATATGGCGCCATGGAAGAGTTTCTGGTTTATTTTTAGCCAACTTATGGCCTGGTTTTTATGAGTCAAGGTTAAATGTGAGCGTTCGGCCCCCTCTTTTTCCACTTTATTTTTTGGATTCTAAATGTTTGGCTTTTCAGGATATGATCTTCAGGCTATAGGAGAGATTTAGTGCGCTGGTATATTATGGTACGAAGCGAGAAAGGTCGAGGGGAGATCCCCTGACACTCATAGGAAACCTACGGTCTTCAGCAGATATTCTGTCTCACATCCTCTCGTCCACAAGGGAAGAACGCTTGGTTATCAATGAACATGGGGGCTGCCCGTTCTAAAAAAAGCAATTGGATTTAAAAAAATGCTGCAATCATAACCATATACTTTGTAGCACTGCCAATGGATCGGCAATTACGGATGGGCTTGTTCCTCTTTCTCGGTTCGGTCCTCAAGACTTTTACCGATCGAGCTCGCGGCGGCTTTGGGAAAGCTCGGTCTCCATAAGGTGGATTTCTACCTTGATGCTGTCAGCGGCGATTTTGCTTCCTGAGTTTTTGATTTTTGAGACAAACCGGTCATCTCGCCAATGGGCGGAAACAATTTTGTCTAAGGATTCCCTGATTTTATTTCTCTCCGGGTCTTTCCAATGGGTTTGTTCATACTTCTCGCTTAAAGAAATGAATCCTTTGGCCGCCAGGTCAATTCGTTCACTAATGAGATCTTGATTAAACGAAGATGGCGTAGCATTTTGGGAAACAGGCGGGATTGGTTTTTCCTTTTCTTCTATTTCCCCTGCTTCCTTAAAGGAGGATTTCATTTCTTGATCTTGGGATTGATCTAGGGATTGGCCTTGTTCTTCGTGGTTCTTTTCCTCTATCTTCCCCACAATTTCTTTTTGTCCCTGCTTTATCTCATAATGGTGACGATCTTTGGCCAATGTCTTTAACGGAACGCCCATTTCTTCCGCCATTCCTTCTACCAGGTGAGGTTTCGCCATGTGGTGGATGCTCACAGCCATTTTTTGGCGTTCCGTTAAAGTGTTTTGGAACAAGGCATAAGAGGCTGTTTCTTCCTTCTTGATGCCTTGTTCTTCCGCTTCCTGGAAAGAGGCACTATAATGCCTGTTCGATTGGATAATCAGGTCGCCATATTGGTCAAGAAGAGAAAACATTCGCCTCTCGTCGTCATTTCTCAGGCTGGCGTAAGCCGCCATCCGGTCAAACTGCCTGGCTTCATTTTGAATGTCCTTGGGCAAGATATTGTTGCGATACAAATCAGCGACCGTTACTTTTTTCTCTTCCTTTTGCTCTTCATCCATCATCTCTTTGAATTCGCAGGCTATCAATTGCTTGGCA
>JAKBAL010000462.1 GCA_021809225.1 Pseudomonadota bacterium
CTTCCCCAGTCAACCTGACAGGTTCAGTCTAAAAGCCTTTACTGTTTCATAAAAGCCTTGGTAATCCCTCAGCTTTAATTCGCGAAGTGAAACTGTAGTATTGTATCCTACCTCGGGGCATACGACTTATAACCAAGCTTCTTCATCCCCCAAAAGCTTCTTCTGGTTTCCAGTATCTCTTTGGTAAACTGTGCATCCCTCCTTCTTCAAATGTCGTCGAACTGTTTTGATGTCTGCTCCAAGAAGCCTTGCTATAGCACGTTTAGCTGTGCCTTTTGCCTAGAGCTCCTTGATGGCGCAATGTTGTCCTTCTCTTAGCATCTTATTCTTCAACTCTGAGTGCTGAAAAATATCTTCCTTAATTTTGATTCCCTTTAACATACTTTCTTCCTCCATCTGGGGTGGGGAAATTTTCACCTACCACTCTGGGGGATTTTTGCACTGCCATTGAAAAAGTGAATCCCAAATCAAATCTTACTCTATCCATTCAACCAAAGAGGTCTTCTTTTGGATCGCTTTCGTAGAATTATTCTCCATCTTAAGAAAGAATTTTCCGTGTGGGATGATTAAGATTGAGGATGAAAAATCCTCCGATAATACGTTTTATTTTTCAGTAAAGGGTGCTTGTCTAAATTTATCATATGTATCAATAAGATAAATTAACTAGTCTCTAGTCATGTTTTGACTAGAGACTTTTTGAAGGTAAAAAAGTAATGATTTTGGAGAAAAAGGAACAAAAAATTGTTCTCAAAATTGAATGAAATTTTTTGAAGAAAAAAAGAAGGGATAAACTCTTAAAATGCATCTGTGATTGTTTTCGAGGACCATCACAGACGCACGTTAACAAAATTAACAGAACCCAAAAAAGGTCCTATTGCTTATAAAGCTACCGTAGCTTTTTCTATAAGTCTAGCTCCTTGCATAAAGCTTTTTTTGGGTTCGCATCATGGTTTCGTTTTTACAAAAATGAAAAATATCAGCAACCATTTAAAGAACCAAGGAGACTTTATGTTTAAAATTATTGAGCCACAAAGGCAGTGTTATTACAGATCTCATATTGATCTCTTTATGGAATTAATGCAGCTTCAACAAAGTCTCTATTTTTCACCTGAAGAGAAGGCACAGGCGACTTTTATAATCGCTGAAGAAGAGGAGGGGAAAATTTATGGAGGGGCCTTTCTTCATAGAAAGCGTGTGAAAGATCTTCATCCTAAAATCAGAAGTCTCCTATCAACGTTTATTCCAGATGAAAAATGGGTATGGGAATGTATTTTCTTTCTTGAGCCTTATGGTCTCTCAAATGCTGCTGATGGACCTCGGTTTATGGAAGTGTTTTATAGAGACCTCCTCGAAAAGTTACGTGAGTTTGGAAATAAGCAAAATAGTGGGTTTCTTTGTTTAACTTTAAATCCCATTGAATGTCTGAGGATAAAGAAGAGAATTTTTTGGCCATGGATCTTAGAGATTAGCCCTCAAGAGTCTTTAGACAAACTTTTTCATGGGATTATCTCTTTCAAAGGAGACGAGAAAAAAGATTTTGGCAAAGCTAATCTGGGCAAATTTCTAGAGTCTTCTTTTCAGATACAGGAGGCAATATGAGATCTCCTGCTCATCGACATGAAGGATCTTGGGAAGGAGATATTCCCCTCTGTCCTTTAAAAGTAGCTGTTATTCGAGAAGAATTTGTGGCTTTAACAGGAGATCCTTTTGTGGCGGTTGTTCTCAATCAGCTTTTATATTGGACTCAGCGTGTAAAAGATTTTGACCTTCTTTTAGAAGAAGAGAGATCTGTTAACGGAGATTGCAACGTACTTCCTCGCCATGGGTGGATCTATAAAACGGCAGATGATCTTATAAAAGAGACAATGCTGCGTGTTTCCCGATCTACGATGAGACGATATTTAAACTTTCTTATGGAAAAGGAGTGGGTTGATGAAAGGACAAACCCTCATAATAGATGGGATAAAACAACTCAATATCGATTGAATCTAAAAAAGCTTCAAAGTGATCTCTTAGCTCTGGGGTATCATCTTCCTGGATTCTCTTTAAAAGAAATGCCGCCTTTTGTGAAAGAAAATCGACCAAACGCTCTGAAAGCCGCAGAAACGTCGAAGTTTCATTTTGAAACCTCGAAGTTTCAAAATGAAACTTCGAATGTACAAAATTGCTCCTTCATATACTTAAACAGAGACTACCCAGAGAATACAAACAGAGATCGCACACAACGCGCGTGCGAGCTTCAAAAAATTTCTGTTCAAAAAAACGCTCACCAAAAAAAAGAGCATATTCCCAAAGAACCTGTTGTAGGAGAAAGTGAGTTGGAATCAATTTTTGAAAAGGCAGTTGAGCTTTGGAAAAAGCATGTTGGGCAAGAAGTTGTTTTCTTGACAGTAGGTCGAAAACGTCAGTTAAAACTTCTTCTTAACCAATATCTTAAAAATGATCTTCAGGAATGGGAGAAGTTTTGTGAGCGTGTGAAAGCGTCTCCGTTTCTTATGGGGAGTGGGGCTAACAAGTGGCGTGTGACCTTTGATTGGATTTTATCAAAAGATAATTTTCTCAAAATCTTAGAGGGAAATTTCGAAACTTCCGAGGAATCTCTTCATAAAGAA
>JAKBAL010000463.1 GCA_021809225.1 Pseudomonadota bacterium
CATAACTCACCCTTATTTTACTCTCTATTGAAGGGTGACGAGACAAGGTGGTAAGAATCGTTCCTTGCCCAGTATATCGGTAAAGCAAAATTTTAAAGGTAGTAAAAATAACAGCAGCAAGGTCGACTTCTTGTTTTTTTGCAAACTTTACAAGAGAACGGTAAAGTGTAGAAGGTATTCTCCATTGGAAAACTTTGCTTTCATATTTTCTCTTCCGAGTTTTTTGGCATTTATAAGGAAGCTGAAGGCGCTCAGAAGAAGAGACTAGATACTTCTCGATAAAGTCTCCTTCTAAATTTTTTTTTGTTTTAAGAGCGGAAGTAGAACT
Organism: Pseudomonadota bacterium; assembly: GCA_021809225.1. The sequence goes on from JAKBAL010000463.1 coordinate 329, forward strand.
ACAAATAGAGCTAAAAAATAAGATAGGGTCACGCTGAGCCAAGTAAGCATTGTAAAATTCGCTCATTTGATGGCAAATAAAAGGAAGCAACTGCTTTTTTTTTATGAAAAGAAAAAAAACATGCTCATTAGGAGTTAGCTTTAGAAGGATTCCTTTAATCAACTTCTCTGCTATGAGTAACGTGCTACTTACTGAAATCTTGTTTTGAAGAAAAAAATTGAGTTTTTCTTCTCTCTCCAACAAGGAAAAATGAGTAAAGTCGATAAACTCTAGTATGAAATCTAAGCCAGCTTCAATATTTTGGCCCCGTAGCTTGTGCTTTTGATTATCTCGGGTAAATTGATGTACACATCCTTTATATGCGTGTTTTAATGCATTTAAATCAAGCTCACCTTTAAGAAAATAAGCAACATACCATGTTTCACCCAGAGCTATACTAAATTGCTCATTTCTACTTGATAAAAAAGAAGACTGTGGTTTAACCAATTTCAAAAACTCACCTTCTTTTGATAAGTTAACTTAACAAATTGTATCAAAAACATGCTTTTACTAAGTATAATAGAAAACATATCAGAAAAAACTTTTCTTTCAAGCACTAAGATAAAAATGTTTTCTTGCCTCTCTTGTCAGAAGAATGAGAGTCTTCTTTTATAGATATTGGTAATAAGCTTCTTGATGTTTGGGACAATCTGTCTAAACCTCATAAGAAAGATTTTTTAAGATGTCAGATAAAAAAGAGGGCAGCTCACAGAACATTTACTCTTCAACGGCAAAAAGGTGACTAGTTTCCATGATAAGGCGATCAGAGTGATGTTCAGTGGTTTAATCGACGCAGTCTGCATGAATCATTTATATGGGAAGCTTGTGGTCTCTTTAAAATGATTCATCATCCTCTTCAAACAAAGACTTATCATGCGTTTTTTCCAAACTCATGAGTTTATTTAAATGAATGTGCTTATCCTAAGCCAGTTGCTTTAATAGGACACGACATGTTCTAAATGGGTGGAAGTTGAGGTAACGAGCTCCTCTACCTGTTTAAAATTTTTTGTACTTTCTGTATTCCAGTGAATGATTAAACTGGCCACATAGGTATCAAGTAAATACTGCGAGAGGCTTTTAATTGTTGGATACTCAAATAAAACTGTAGATGCCATTTCCAATTTATAAAAGTTATTAATTTGGTTTACAAGTGATGTTAAAGTAATAGAGTCTGCTCCATATTCACTAAATTCTTCATTGACATCTAAGTCTTGGCTTTTAATTTTTAAAAGCTTTGAAACAAAATTAATAATTTGAGTCTGAGTTTTTTCAAGCAATAAGGCATCATTCATTTGCAGTAAAGATGTTAAAGGAAGTGCTTTCGACTCTGTGGACGACGCAGTAATACCTAACTTTTGTGCGAGTTTTTTTTTCTGTCCTACTAGGATTATTTGTTCTGGCCCTCCTTGATTAAGGGCTTCTTTAAAGGCCTGAAGCCCATCTGGCGTTGGGAGAGGAAAGATCCCCGAAGCGTGTTGCATCCATTGTTCAGTATTTTGATCAATTTGCATCCCCCCTTCAGCCCAGAAAGGCCAATTAATGGAAACAGTCTTACCTTGACGCTGATTCTGATGCCTCAGAGATTCACGTTGGTTAGCAAAACCATCCATAAAACCATTGGCATAAGCATAATCACATTGCCCTACATTCCCAAAGATGGAGGCAACAGAAGAAAATAATACAAAGAAATCTAAAAGTTCAAATTGAGTTAACTCATCTAAGTAAAGAACTCCTTTAATTTTAGGAGCTAGGACTTCTTTAATATCTTCTGAGGTTTTGTTTAAAATAAAGGCATCTCGGATAACACCAGCACTATGAATAATCCCATTCAGTACTCCAAACCGAGCTTTAATTGTTTGGATTAAAATCTCCACATCATGATGTTTAGTAATATCTGCTTGAAGATAAAGAATTTCTGCTCCCCTCTTTCTAAGCGCAGTAATAAATTCTTTTTGCTTCTTTTTAAGCTTAGAACGTCCTGTAAGAACGAGCTTTCCTTGCATATTTTCTGCTAAATATCTAGCAAAAATGAGCCCTAACCCACCTGCCCCACCTGTGATAAGATATACACCCTGTGTCTTAAAGGGGAAAGTAAGTCTATCTTTAGAACGGATAACTTCCTGATAAGCTTTTATCCAGCGCTTTTGTTCATTGTCATACCGGACCTCTCTCTCAAATTGGCCTAGTTCTTGCGACAAGAGGAGAACCTTGTTAGAAGTGTCTTCCATCTCAATAATTCGG
>JAKBAL010000464.1 GCA_021809225.1 Pseudomonadota bacterium
CATCTTATGCAATCTCTTATTAATGAAATTGAGTTTTGTGGTACTAAAGGAGTTGCTCACTGTACAGAACCTCCTTATTCAGTAATTGTATCCACAGATAAAAAACATGTCACTTTTATTGATCGACAGAATGCTTTTCGTCATTCTTTAGAAGAAATAAATGCCTACCATCATTTACGATATTTTCAATATTTCTTGGGTCTTATGCCTTCTCTTAAAATTGGAGCCCCTCACGATTTTCAAGAGGACATTCTCGTTCCTGCTCCTATCTGGAATTTCAATGAGAAAATAAAAGCGGCTCGGACGCGTCATCACCAAAAAGACTGGGATTTTTATAGCTTGGTTCAACTAAAGAATGATTTTGATGACCTTCAAGAAGGAATGAAAGGTTGGTTAAAAACCAAAAATGGAAATTTGGACTGGGTAAACAAACAAGTCTTACAATCAAGGAGAAGGGCAGAAGAACGTGCAAAACGTGCTGAGGAATCAAAGCGTGCTGAATTAGCAAAACTTGCTGAGGAAGTGATGCGTGCTAAGCTATTAAAAGAAAAGAAGGACCAGTATGCTCGGCTCGTAAAGGCAGCCAATAGGGTTCCTCATTTGGCTGAAAGAGTACAACTTACAAAGGAAGCAACAAGAAATCCTCTTGGAGAAAAACCAGGGAAAAATAAGCTTAAAAAAGAAAAGAAGAAAAATAGGAATGGGGGGTAAAGGTTTCTCCTTTAACCTCGAGTTCTTTTTCAGCCTCATCTAAAGCTAGCGCTTCTCTCTCAAGGGTTTTCGCATCATCCATATTCCAGCTCCCTGGTAAAGATGCTATTTCCCTTGAAGATCGCGCGACACAAAATCAACCTCGCGTCGGGTTTGGGTAAAAGAATAGGCTCCGCGAACAAAATTTCAAATGACCACGCATCCTTAAAAAATGAGAGCATATCACATTAATTATTTAAACCACAGGTCCGATAAACATTGAAAACCACTTAAGAATAAGATGAACATCTATTAAATAATGGGGCCTTGTAGAATGCTTTTTAAACAAAATTAAATATTTCAAATACATCTTCTCACACTTTGATAAAAAACCTTCTTCTTTGCTGGATTCGTAACGTATGCGTCCTTTACCCTTTCAACCTAGTCCAAATTAAGAGCTACCGCCTTCTAGGCGGTAACGAGCCCACAATTAACTATTTATAAAGCAAATTATGACAATATTAATTTTAAATTAGAAAGAAAAGGAGCAAAACATGATTAGAAAAAATATTTTTATGGGGCTTTTAACTTTATCAGCTCTCGTAGAGAGCACCCATGCTGAAACAATTGGTCAATGCCCAACTATTTCTTCGAAGATAATAGAAGGTACCTTAACGTTTGAATTCTCCCCTTTGCTTGGGCTTCAAATGGCTAAAATAGAAAAGCAGGGTAGTGATGAATGGCTTGTTAAGTGTATATATCCGAACAAAGTTGAACTGCATACTCGCCTAAAATCATATACCTCTTGCCACTTTAACAATGATACTTCTATGATGAAGTGCCCCGGTCCGGAATCGGCCTGCAAGATTACCTGTGATCCCATTCATCATAAATAACTAACATTCTAAAAATACTGGATTGCCGCGGCCCTTACGGGCCTCGCAATGACGCTCCTCTCTACCCGTCATTGCGAGCGGAGCGAAGAAATCCAGAACGTTAAACGGTTTAGAGTTATGCTACTTATTTCTTAAAAAGGGTATGAGTAATATCTAACCGCATAGCGGATACTAAAAAACCCTAACGCGATACCCTTTGGGAGAAGCGTTAGGGTTTTTTAATACCAGCATGATGACGCACTTTGGGAGTTCGTCAATTTATTTTCTAACTGGCGTTACTTCAATCCTTTTCATGAAGCGCCCCTGTTACCTACTGTTGCCTTCGGAAGGTATCGATAATCTGGCTAATCTCATCAAATGGCATTTTTAATACTTGAAGGACAGAGGTAGCTAATTGAATTGTGGGTTCCACTGTTTCAGGAACGACAAGGCGGGCTCCTGACTCCAGGAGCTTTTCTTGATGATTATGATCTTTAATCCGTACGGAAACCGGAAGATCAGGGAAATGCCGCCGCAACATCATGACCGCACGTACAGAAGGAGCAATCTCATTGAGAGTAATGACTACAACTTTTGCCCGCTCTGCCCCCATCGCTTTAAGCACCTCACGGCGTCTCGCATCTCCAAAAAAAACGGAATATCCTTTTCGCCTTCCCTCAGTCACCCGATGCATATCTGTATCAAGCGCCACAAAAGGAATCATGCGGGATGCTAGAATGTCCCCTAGCATTTGCCCCACCCGTCCAAACCCCGCAATAATAATGTGATTTTGAAGTTCTTTAGCCTCTTCCATCTCAATCTTTGGGTCTGGGTGAGTTTCATAACCTTGGAATCTATCTACCCACCATTTTCCCACCATCGCCAAAAGAGGGGTTAAAGCCATCGATAAGATAACAACCAAAAATAAAATATCCGCAAACCCCGCGGGCAGGAATTTTTGGGCAATCGCAGGTGAGAAAATTACAAAAACAAACTCACCTCCTCCCGCAAGAAGGAGAGAGACTCTTATGCTTAG
>JAKBAL010000465.1 GCA_021809225.1 Pseudomonadota bacterium
TGCATGAAGAAAAAAGTTGCTGTTTTAATGGGTGGTTTTTCAGGAGAGAGAGAGGTCTCTCTCTCAAGTGCTCAAGGTGTTCTAAAAGCACTTCAAGAATTGGACTATGAGGTTATTCCTATTGATGTTACACGAAACATAGGGCAATTGGTTCAAACTTTAGAGATCCATAAGCCAGATGTGGTTTTGAACATTCTCCATGGGAGATGGGGTGAAGATGGCTACGTTCAAGGTTTATTGGAAATGATGGGGCTTGCTTACTCTCACTCTGGTGTTTTAGGAGCTGCTTTGTCCATGAATAAAGTTTTTGCTCGTAAGTTGTGTCAAATTGAAGGAATTCGTGTTCCTGAAGGTCGGGTTGCCAAGCTTGCAGATGTTTGTGCAGGCCATGTTATGGAGCGACCTTTTGTTATTAAGCCTATTGGAGAAGGATCCAGTTTAGGCGTTCATATTATTTTGGATGAAACGACACCTCTTCCTTATCCCCAAGAGTGGCTCTTTGAAGATGAGGTGTTAGTAGAAAAATATATACCTGGGAGAGAGCTTCAAGTAGCTGTTATGGGGGGTAAAGCGATTGATGTTATTGAAATTCGACCTAAAGGTAAATTTTATGATTATGAGGCTAAATATACAGAAGGTAAAGCTGATCATTTAATGCCGGCACCAATTCATCATGATGCATATACTCAAGTTCTTGAATGGGCAGAAAAAGCCCATAAAGCTCTTGAATGTCGAGGAGTGACGCGATCAGATTTTCGTTATGATGATACTCAAGGTGAACCCGGTGTATTGTATTACCTCGAGACAAACTCTCAGCCAGGGTTGACTCCCTTGTCTTTAGTCCCTGAAATTGTGGCGCATGGCGGGATGAGCTATGTTCAACTAGTTCAATGGATGGTTGAGGATGCTTCATGTCATCGATGAAGTCCTATCTGCATACTTCTTCTAAACGGCAAAAAGTTCAGCGTACATCTTTCCAAGGACTAGGTGTTCGAAAGCTCACCTCTTTTAGTTTGGGGATGGGGATTTGTGTTTTTTCTCTTTGGACTTATTTTCATGGGTCAACTTTAGTGACACATGCTTTACAAAGTTTGGGAATGACGTCCCAATTTCTTGGATTTAGACTTGAAGATGTTGTTGTTGAAGGCCGTGTTCGTACAGATAAAAATGAAATTTTAAAAAAATTAGAACTTGAGCGGGGTAAGTCTCTGCTTTCTATTAACCTTTCCGAAGCAAAGTCCATACTTGAAGAGCTTTCATGGGTGAATGCTGTGCGTATAGAAAGACGTTTCCCTGATACCATTTTTATCCGAATTTCAGAAAAGGAGCCTGTGGCACTTTGGAAAAATCAAGGAAAAACTTATCTTGTCGACCGTGATGGTGAATTTATGGAAATAAGTGAAGCTCATAAGTACGAAGGCTTGTTACTTATGACAGGAGATAAGGCGTTGTGCCATGTAGCTAGTCTTATGACTCTCCTTGACCAGTTTCCTGAGATTAAAAGTCGTGTGACGGCTGCAACTCATATAAGATCAACGCGTTGGGATCTAAGACTTGATAATAAGGTGGATGTCAAATTACCAGAAAAAGAGGCTGAGCGTGCTTTAGCCTACCTTCTCGATCTTGAAAAGCAACATAACTTGATGGATCGAGAAGTTATGGCTATTGATATGCGATTGCCGAGACAATTAATTTTGCGTTTAACGCCAGAAGCGGCCCTGAGAAAAAATAACACGGGTAAGGATGCTTGAGAGGAGTAACTAAAAGGAATGTGGAGTTGGGGACGACATCATTCGAGAATGCGTGGAGGCTTAATTGCTGCCTTAGATGTCGGTTCATCAAAGGTGTGCTGTGCTATTGCACAGATACAAGGAAAACACAATTTTGAAATTTTAGGGGTTGGGCAGCAACTCTCAGGGGGTGTTAAGTCAGGTGTTGTTATCAATATGGAGGAAGTTATAACCTCAATTGTCAATGCTGTTCATACCGCGGAAAAAATGGCAGGTGTGACTATCCGTGATGTTATTGTGAGTGTTAACGGGTCCCATCTTAAATCAGTTAATTTTACAGTAGAGATGAATGTTTCTGGTCATCCAATCGATGATACAGATATTCGTCGGATTTTATTACAAGCTAAAGCTGCACAAGAAGATCCTTCCTTGCAAACGCTGCATACGGTGCCCACAGGATATGCTCTTGATGGAGCTAAAGGAATAAGGGATCCTCGAGGAATGTCTGGAGATCGTCTTTGGGTTTCCATCTATACTCTTTTTAGCAAATCTAGTCCTTTGCATAACTTAAGTACGTGTGTGGCAAGAAGCCACCTTGAAATCACAAGCCTTGTGGCGGCTTCTTATGCTTCGGGACTTGCCTGTCTTGTGGAAGATGAAATGGAACTTGGTGTCATCCTTATTGATATGGGAGGAAGTACAACTTCATTAACCGTTTTTCATGAAGGGCAATTACGTCATGCCGAGTGCATTCCTATAGGAGGATCTCATGTCACTATGGATATTGCACGAGGATTTTCAACAACTCTCATGAATGCAGAACGACTTAAAACGCTTTATGGAAGCGCTATACCTTCAGTAGCAGATGAT
>JAKBAL010000466.1 GCA_021809225.1 Pseudomonadota bacterium
TCCCTGTCCCCCCCAAACGCCCTTGCATTAAAAGACGCGCAAGATTTACCTTTGTTCCCGGACAGTCACTTTCATAATGGGATAATATTTTTTTAACTTTAGGAGATATTTTCATCGGCCAATTTATTTATCATCAGATATCTCTTTTATTCTTAAATGAAAAGGGCCTTTTTGGCAATCCTGATATCGTCTCTGAAGTTAAAGATATCTTAATAAATTTGTCTGATCATGTTGTGAGACAAAAAGATGACCTTCACCAAAATAATAGAAACTATAGAACGAAAAGGAAGAACAAAATGGGTAAGAAACTCTTTCAGATCATCATCGCAACCAATTTAATGATCTGTCTCATCACAACCTCACTCCAAGCCACGCCACAAATGGACTTGAAGAGAAACTGCTTCGGTACTTGTAATTCACAATATGTTGGATGTAATAAGAATTGCAAAAATGATAATAGCTGCGACTTCAATTGCCTAAATGTCTTTGATGAATGTAATAAACAGTGTCAAGCCTTATAGATTAACCTCTCACAAACAATCTCGTGCAGGGGGAGGCTTCCTCCCCCATAGGGGATCTTCCTCTCATTCATCCTCTCTCCATTTGCCCGCCATCTTATGCTGTAAGAAATTCTCCATTCACAAAGTGATTTGTTTCCTTTAGGATTTTGCTATGTTTGAAGGACGCAATATTTCATATACACGAGGCTTTTTTTCCTTGTTTTCGAGCCTTTCTTTTGTTTTAGAAGCAGGACAAAGCCTTGCAATAAAGGGAGTGAATGGCTCAGGAAAATCAACCTTCCTTCGATTGTTGGCAGGATTGATTCGGCCACCCCCTCACACTCTTTTTTGGCAAGGAAAAGCTGTTACGCCTCACACTCTTCCTTTCTTTCAACACAATCTTTTATATGTGGGCCACAAGCTTTGTCTCTCTCCCGAAGCGCTCGTCAAAGATCAGAGCCGGTTATGGCAAGATCTTTATAAAATCCCTGAGAAGATGATAGAAGAGACACTGGAAATATGGGGGCTTTCTCTCTTTAGAAATAAGAAAATTGCCCATTTATCCCAAGGTCAACAAAAGCGCTTGAGCTTAAGTCGGTGCTGTTGGCTCAATCGTTCATTATGGCTATTGGATGAACCTCACGCCGGGTTGGACACAGAAGGAAAATCTATCCTTTCTCATGTTCTATCTCAGCAGTTAGACAAGGGAGGGCTGGTCGTTTTTGCCACCCATGAGTCAATGACGCCCACTGTTGAGATTCACCTATGATACGCCGAGAGCTCCGCTATCTTTATATCCACAGAGGAACCTTATGGGGAACCTTTAGTTTTTTTGTTCTAGCTCTTTTTTGTTTTTCCTTAGCCCTCGGTCCTGAAGAAAAAGCCTTACGGCGAAGTGCTCCCGCAATTTTGTGGATTTTAGTGATTCTTTCCACTCTTTTTTCCACACCACTTCTCTTAAAGGCCGAGGCGAAAGAAGGGCTTCTTGATGAAATCCTCTTGCAGCCCTCCCCTCCTTCTTTCTATCTTCTGGCAAAAATGGGGGCAGAATGGCTGCTTGTAGGTCTTCCTTTCGTGACGCTTAGCGTTCTATTTTCTCCCTTTTTTGCTCTTTCTACGTCAGAAGTTGCCACTCTTACTCTAACACTTCTCATTGGTTTTCCAGCTTTAAGTGCGCTTGGTATGGTAGGAGGACTCTTAATTGTGAATACACGAGGAGGAGGAACCCTTCTCGCCCTTCTCCTCCTTCCGTTCACACTCCCACTTCTTCTTTTTGCGCTCTCAGTGATAGAAATGACGCAATTGGGTCTTGATTCTTCAGCGTCTTTCTGTCTCCTTACCAGTGTATCCCTTCTTCTTATTATTTTATCTATAGGGGCTGGAAGCTGGGCACTTCGTTTTGCGGTAGAGGACTAAAATGAAACACCTATGGGCACGACCCAGTTTTTTCCTGAAAATAACAACTCCTCTTTTGCCGGTCGTTTTTGTTCTCACCGTTGTTTTTTTTGGAGTAGGACTTTATACAGGGCTTGTTTTGTCTCCTGCTGATTATCAACAAGGTGAGGCCATGCGGATCATGTATGTTCATGTGCCTGCGTCTTGGATGGCCCTTTTTGTATATGCTTTTTTAGCTCTGATGAGCTTATTTGTTCTGGTGTGGCGTCATCCTCTTGCTGAAGTTTTAGCCATTAGCGCCGCTCCTATTGGCGCTCTTTTTACGGCTCTTAGTCTTATAACAGGCGCTTTATGGGGCAAACCCATGTGGGGGACGTATTGGGTATGGGATGCAAGACTTACGTCCGTCTTAGTTCTTTTATTTCTGTATGGAGGGTATTGGGCTCTGTATAAGGCTTACTCTCGTCCTGATCAGGGTGTGAGGGCGGCCTCTCTTCTCGCCTTGGTGGGAGTTCTTAACCTCCCTATTATTAAGGGATCTGTTGACTGGTGGAATACACTCCATCAACCTGCTAGTCTAACAAAATTTTCAAGCCCTTCTATTCATCCGACGATGCTCACTCCCCTTTTATTGATGGCAGGGGCCTATTTCTTTTATTTTTTGAGTGTTCTGATGATCAGAGCCCGTACCGAGCTTAAT
>JAKBAL010000015.1 GCA_021809225.1 Pseudomonadota bacterium
AAAAGAAGATTCGGTATACGATAAAAACTAAAGTCATATATCCCAATGAGAATATTGATGAGGCAGTATAATATTTTAATAAAAATCAGTACCATAAGCCCCCCTAGTTCCTTCCCTGCCAAACACGAGTTTCATTTAAAGAGGTTGTATTATCTTTAGGAATGAGTCCGGAATACTGCCTTGTTTGTTGAATAACCTCAAAGTAAGTAACATTATTCATAACCATGTCATCGGGAAGGTCAACTCTTCCTACATTCTTTGCCTGCCGTATATCACCAGCAAGACCATAGGCGAGAGCAAGATTTTGTCTGATACGAGGCGTAACATTAGGACAACGAACCAATCTTTCCAAGATTCGAATAGCTTCAGACTCATTGCCAGCAAGAGCCATCGAAAGAGCTAAGTTACTTTCAAAAGAGATATTCGTTGGCTCAAGTTCCATCGCTGCCCGATAATTAGCTTGAGCAACTTCGTGATCATTTATCATATCAAGAGCAATACCATATCCATTGAAGGCCCTAGCATTGCGAGGATTATATTTGAGCGCATTATCAAAAGCATTAATAGCATTTTCTGGTTGATCAATAAGAAGGTAAACTAATCCCAGACCCGTAAATGCCCCTGAAGACTTGGGAAACAAGGCAATGGCTTTGTCAAATGCTTGCTTGGCTTCAACAAGTGCATTTGCATCTATCAGAGCCATTCCTAGCCCCAAGTATGCTTTCATACAACCAGGGCACTCTGTTATGATATCTCGGTAACTCTTAATTGCTTGCGGAACGTCCCCTCGAGCACGTGCTATTTCTGCCGCCTTAAGGTTAGGATGGTCTTCATAGGGTGGAGAAACTAAATCGGACGTGCATCCGCCAAGAAAACTTGCGAAAATCACAGCGCAAAACATTCTCCCAATTTTCATAACTAAGTCCCTGTTAAACATTTTTTATTTATTATAAATCGTCCAGACCTTAGCATAGATTTTAAAAAAGTCACTGGCTTGTCTCATTTTTTTTTGCTTTGACGAAGATTGTTGCAAAAAAACAACTCATTCCTTAAATATATACCTGGACAGCCTCACCCTATTTATGAGAAATCACTACGATGACTTTTAAGTATTTTCATAGCATATGACCGCAGCTTCAAAATCCATTCCTTCCATCCCTCTTAGTATTTGGGCCTTGGGAAGTGTCTCATTTTTGATGAAAATTTCTTCAGTAATTGTTTTTAGCCTCACCCCATTATTTGTCACACAAGTTTTAGGTGCAAGCACACTTACATTAGGGTTATTAGAAGGTTTTGTTGAAGCCACAACTCTTTTCAGCAAATTTTTTGCAGGAATTTTAAGTGATACAATTCATAAAAGAAAAGGAATCATTGCCGCTGGCTATGTTTTAGCTTTAATTTCTCGCCCTATTTTAGGACTTGCCACCAGCATGGGGGGGGTATTTTTAGGAAGAGCCTTTGACCGTCTTGGCAATGGGCTAGACGTAACGCCCCGAGATGCCCTGGTGGGTGATCTCGCACCTCCGCAAATTAAAGGAGCTTGCTACGGTCTTAGAGAATCTTTATCGCGAGCAGGGTCTTTTTCAGGTTCTGTTCTGGTGGTTGGTCTTTTATGGCTGACTCAAAATGATTATTCTCTTTTATATTGGCTAGGGTCTATCCCAACAGCTCTTGCCTTAATTGTTCTTCTTATTTTTGTGAAAGATCCTGTCAGTGAAAAATTTCAAAACAAAAAAGTTAAGAAGAAAATAAAATTCAAAGCTATTCTAAAAGATATTCTACATTTACCCATGATTTTTTGGCTGACTCTTCTTTTAAGCGGCCTCTTCATGATCTCCAACTTTTCTGGCGCTTTTTTAATTTTAAGTGCCGAGAAGACGGGTATTGATATCCATTTGATTCCTCTTGTCATGGTTGTCCAGAATATGGCTACAACAATGACTGCTTATCCGGTGGGGTATCTTTCTGATAAAATGGGAAGACGTTCGATGATGGCCTTAGGAATCGTACTCGTTATCGTCTCAAATCTTCTTTTAGCTATGGGGGGATCCATTTATGTTGTTTTAGGAGGGGTTTTTCTTTGGGGAGCTGAAATGGGGATCACGCAGAGCATCTTGGCTGTTTTTCTTGCAGATTCCTGTCCGCAAAATTTGAGAGGAACGGGGTTTGGTCTTTTCCATCTTGTCAATGGCGTGTGCTTAATCATAGCCAATACTCTTTCTGGATGGGTTTGGAGCGAGATTGGGCCTACATACATGTTCTATACCAGCGCTGTTATAGCCGCCTGTTCAGCACTCGTATTGCCATTTATACACAAAAAAACTTCATGAGGATCTTGCCAGTTGCTCATACAAAAGTTATGCCTTGTTCAAATAAGTTGGAAACTGTAGGTTATAGGCAATTCAGTTTTTTAAAAAATGGGGATAGACGCTTACCTATGAGGAAGAAGATATATAATCCTTCTGTTAGCACTTTATGTGACGCTCTTTTTTCTTGGCCTTTAGCTTCAGCCATAGGATTGATGCTCATTTGTCTAGAATATAATCAGGCATGGGCAGATAATAGAGATGTTCCAGGATTACCTATAGCACGTCTTGCGCTTCCCTTAATCTCGTCTCCTACAGAAATTGGTCCTTCTACAGGAACTGCCGTTGGGGAAAAAGTAGTAGAGCTTAAAAACATGATGCAAAATGCGGGTAGACGCGCATCTTCCAGCATCCAATCCATTCGCAATCAGTATGAAAAAGCAATTATAGAGGTCAACCAATATCACTGCATTGTGGGTGAGATTGAAGCCAAGCTGCAGCTTGGAACAACTCCCTCAAACCCTCAACTGATTGAGCTACGAAACAGAGCCCTTCAACAATTAGATGAAATTTCTGGCACGATTAGCACGATGGATAGTCTTGCCTCAGAATTTTCTAAGAATTCTGAGCAAGTTCAAGTTCTCGCGTCTCATGTTGAAAGTTCTTTACGCATGCCAGGGGCTGTGGATGAAGACCACGCTCACCTTATCTTAATGTCTGACGAGCTTTCGACAATGAACGCAGCCATTTCCCAAAGCCTCGATATCCTTAATGCCAATACCCAACGGCAAAGTGAGTGGTTGACTCTTGAACGCATTCATTTAGCTAATCTTTCTTCAGCGATTGATAGGGGGAAAATTTTCATCTCCCCACAAGAAGAAGCCTCTAAATATCCAATCCCTTTAGCTCTTCCAGAAATAAGTCTTTCTCCTCAAAAGGAAACTCATTCACATCCTTCTCCAAAGAGGCATACTCAAAGCCCACTTCAAAGCAAAGACTTTCCTAAAGAATTAAGCTCGGAATTTCGTCCCCAAACCCCTATTCCTCAAATCCATCAAGAGGTGCTTCAAGAAATAGCTCAGTCTTCTGAGGAAAAAACAACCCCTCTGCCCCTTCTCCCTATCTCTGAAACTCATCAAGATGACATGGCCATAACCTATGAAATGGCATCACCTGAACCTCTTACTCCTATTCCTACTCCCCCAAAAATGCAAATTGTCAACGAAGAGATCGATCAACCTCTTCAGGAAGAAGCCATGCCTTCAGAACCTGGAGCCATTCTTCCCCAAATTGCCAGCGAAGAGATCGATCAGCCTCTTCAGGAAGAAGCCATGCCTTCAGAACCTGAAGCCATTCTTCCTCAAATTGCCAGCGAAGAGGTTGCTCAACCTCTTCAGGAAGAAGCTATGCCTTCAGAACCTGAAGCCATTCTTCCCCAAATTGTCAACGAAGAGGTTGATCAATACTCTCAGGAACCCGAAGCTATTGTTCAAGCTCCCATCCTTCCTCAAGAACAGCCCCTTCCCTTAGTTGCTGTAGCCCCACATCCTAAAGTTCAACCTCTCCCTGAGGAAAAAACCACTCCGCCTCTCCATGCAGGAAGTGATCCTTCAGCACAACCTATTTCTTATTCCACAGCGGCTAAAGGTCGATCTCATTTAGTTCTATTAGACCCTGACCAAGAGATCCGGAACCAAAAATGGGTTCTTATTTCTTCTGCAAGAAGAGGTCTTAGGTCTCCCTCCGACATTTTAGAAATTGTTAATATCATGGGAGAAAATGGACCCTCCTCTCGTGGGGAAGAGGTCAAAAATTTACTTATGGAAGAAGGGCACATTAAGGATGAACAACTTCGCGTCATCAATGTTCAGGGTGAAGAAAATCAAAAGGGTCAACTTTATATCTTTAGTGAAAAGTGATAGCGTGACCTTATGATTTCTGGTAACCATTGGTGCAATTAAATAGCTTAAAATTCTTTGCACTCCCTAAATTTGCTCACAGAAAACCCAGCTGTTTCTAAGTCTTTGATGATTAAATCTGTGTGTTCAACACCGCGAGTTTCAATCATGACATCAAGCTCTGCCATTTTAATAGAAATCTCATAGAAAAGACGTTGATGTTTGACTTCAATGATATTGCTTTGATGATGAGCAATGATACCTGCTACCTGCTCTAAAACACCTGGAACGTCATTTATTTTAATCCGTAAGTGAGTGAGGCATCCTTCATGAATTTGACCACGCATCCTAATCGCAGAAAAAATGCGCGCATCAATATTCCCTCCGCTTACCACAATCCCCACTTTTTTGTATCTAAAAAGGGATGGGTTATGCAAAAGAGCAGCAAGACCAGCGGCCCCTGCCCCTTCGGCAATGATATTTTGCTTACACGCGAACAGATCGACTGCGTGCTCAATCTCTTCTTCTGTTACAATGATAATGCCTTCAAGATTGTTTTTCAAAATCAGTTGAGGAAGCTGTCCCGGACTCTTGACGGCAATCCCATCCGCAAGTGTTGCCCCTTCTTTTTTGGTCTCGATTGTCCCATATAAAACGTGAGACATAGAAGCGTACCCTTCCACTTCAACCCCATAAATTTTGATACTGGGTTTTAACGCCTTCGCCGCCAACGCTATGCCTGAACAAAGCCCTCCCCCTCCAATAGGGACCAACAGCACTTCAAGCCCAGGACAAGCTTCAAGCATTTCAATCCCAATCGTCCCCTGTCCTGAAATCACGGCTGGATCATCATAGGGATGGATAAGGGTAAGGTTTTCTGTGTCAGCCATCTCTTTTGCAACTAAATAAGACTCATCAAGCGACTGACCAGCAAGCACCACACGAGCCCCCCATTTTTCTGTATTTCCCACTTTTGTTGGAGGGGTAAAAAGGGGCATGACAATCGTTGCGGGGATACGTAGGTTATAGGCATCCAGGGCTACCGCTTGGGCATGATTTCCCGCAGACATAGCGATGACCCCACGTTGCAGAACATCTTGAGGCAAGCTCTTCAATTTCACATAGGCCCCTCTTTCTTTAAAGGAGCCTGTTTCTTGGAAATTCTCTAATTTTAGAAAAACTTCTGCACCCGTAGCACCCGAAAGGGAGGGGGAATACAGAGTTGGCGTTTCAATCACCACTCCTCGTAATAAAGCTCTGGCTTTTCGAATATCATCAAAAGTGGGAAGGGTCATGAAGGGATTCCTATTAGCCAACGACCTTTAACTGTTGTTGTGCACGGGCCTACTCGTATGCCCACTATCCAATATGATCCTTAATAACTGGTTAAGTCATTCACACAGACGCCTACTTCCAAGAAGACTACTTACTCTCAGCCAAATTTAATAATCCTCTCCCCCTTAATTTTTCCTCTAACTCTAACGGATAGAGCCCCCAAGAAATAAAGCGTTCTCTTATCTGCTTAATTTGGTATGGCTTCAATTTTGTATGTCTCGCGATAATAAGCATTTTTTCTTTAAAGTTTGTATCCATCCCAAATATCTTTTTGGGATCTAAAGTTACCTTTGTATGAGCATCCCGCTCTACATTTTGATCCAAAGCCTCAAACATATGAAGAATGTCTTCCCGATCAATATCTGTAGGTTCTAACTCATCAAAACGGATGCTATCAAAGAGTTTTTGGAAAGTCTTAAGGGCTTTCCCTCTTTTCTCTCCAAAAAGAACTTCTATTCCCCTTGCAGAAGATTCTTCTTTAAGCTCTTTTCTTTTTTGAGCTGCTCTCGTGGGACGAGCTCTTTGCTTTAAAGGATCCGCTTTCCCTTTTGTTTTAACTTTTTCTTTTTCCTTACCCTTTTCGCGTGTATCTTTTTCTGAAGAGGGGTAGTCATCTCGCGAAAGAGACATTTCTGGCTCATTAACTTGCATAGAGCCAGCTTGACCAACTAATGATGTTTTTTTAGATGTACCTGGAGCTTGTTCTTGTCTCTTTAAATTACTTCGATTTCCTTCAAAAAAATTCCTTTCAAAAGCAATTGCTTCTTTAATTCTTTGTATATTTCTTGTGAATATGTCTTCTTGTTTTTTTCCGAGATGCTCAAACTGGGTTGCGAGTTCGGCTTTAAACTCTTCCTTAAACCCAGCTTTCTTTAAGGCAATCAAATAGAATTTTTTAACTTCTTCATTCCTTAAATTATTTTGAAAAACAAATGAATCCTCTAGTGAAGAATACTGACGCAAATATCCTAGAGCTTCTTCGTATTTTTGAGTTTTAACTAATGTAATAGCTAGTATTGCCAAATAATCAGGAAAATGAAGTTGCCATAAATATTCAGAGTTATAGTCTTCCTCTCGCTTTAAAGCTTGGGTATAATACTCTTCTGCTGTTGGATACTTCTTCAATAAGTGGTGAGCATCACCAAGGTCACAAAACATCTGTCCCATGTTATACAACCGGGGGTGTGAAGAATTTTCCCCTTCCGTTTCTTGCAGAGCCGATATAATACCTTTAAGTAATGAAGCTGCTGCTTTATACATTTTTTCAGCAAAAAGAATATTTTTTACATACATATATTTTAATATAATTGAGGAAGAGCCATGTTTTGATCTATATAAATGCTTGTTAAAATAGATCATATTTTCATTTTTTCCATTGAATTTGAGTAAGTCTAGAATAGCCAAAACCGTGGCTTCATAGATTTTTTTTGATGGTAGAGTGTCCAGCATTTCAAAAAGAGGATTATAATAGTTATTAAAAATATGCTCCCCAATTTTTACTCCTGTATTAATAGCATTTTTTGTTTCATTACTATTACTACTATATTCATAAAGCCTCAGAGAAAGTTTCTTATATGTCTTATCCGTCTCAAGCAAATATGGCGAGCCTTGTATGAAGCTCATAATATGTTTTAAGTATTCATCTAAGTATTTATTTTCTATCTTAAGCATACCTAAATGTGAAAGGTAGTCCTCCCAAATCATATGTGTGCTAGATCTCCTCGTTAAAAGAGCATGTGCAAGTATGTCGTATTTTTTTACATCTTTGCCCGCGGATATAAGATCTAAAAACCACGCATATGGATATTTTAGATATTCAATGTAGGGAAATTTATTTATAAATTGGTTAAATAGGTTATCAAATTCCTCCACTTGGGATCTGCTGTCGTAGACCTGATATCTTTGACGGATCTTCTTCTTATCAATTTCCTCTACCTCAGTGTAATCTTTAGCCAAGATCGTCCTTGAGAGGTATCTTCTTACCAATTCTATATCTTCACTCGCTATTTCTTTTAAATCGGGCTTTTGAGCTAAATAACTTTCATGTTGTAGAACAAGATTATTATTGTGAGGAAATATTTTTAATAACCTATCAAAACCTTTCTCAAATTTCTTTGCATAATAAGGGCCAAATAGTTTAAAATTTAAAAATGGGCCTTCCATAATTTCTTTAAGGAAAGACTCTTTAGCTTCAGAAAAGTCACTCGCCTGAAGACTACTCTCGCGGATCTGCTCAATCATGTCAGAAAGATCACCAGCAAGATTTCCATTAGCTATAACACCCTTCTTAAGGAGCTGTTCATCACTTTGAGTGATCACACCTGCTGCAACTTTTCCACTCAGTAAAGTCTCAAACTCTTTATAGGTCTCAAAATTGGCAAGAATACCTTCAGCTGTCTTGTTGATGAGCTGTTCATCGCTCTCAGAAATTTTACCGGTAAATGTCGTTCTTCTGACGACGTTTTTAAAAATTTTATAGCTATGAAGATTGTCATCATCAGGATTAAAGCATGCTTGACTCAAGTTGCTCTGAAAAATAAATAAAACGGACGCACTTATAAGTAATTGATTTCTAATTTTTTTCATAAAACACCATTCCAAATAAACTTTACATACATCCGTCGTGTAATACAAAAACAACCTTATTGCAATATAAAATTGAAATTTTTAAATATTTTTTCTTTTTTTACTTACAGCCTCTACGGCACCATCACTGTCGCTTGCCCCGGCTCAAGAATGTGAATAACGCCTGCCCATGTGCACATCAAAAAGGCTGTTTGATCGATGGCAGGAAACCCCATCACGTGCACCGTAAGAGCCTCAGATACCCAAGGGGTAACGGTGGCAGGGATACAAGGCATTGGAGTTAACACTCCCCCAGCTGCAGCTGTTGCAGCTTCAACTTCAGGGTTAGCAAGGGAGATACACTCCCCAAATGACTCAATATTAGCCAAAGGAACGAAATCTGAAATATTACCCATCAACATCCCTTCTGCCATAACCGTTCGATCAGGAAGGACAATTAAGGGAGACGGCGTCAATCCAAACGAACATTGGATGAGAGAGGTCTCTCCAACAACCGCAAGAGTCATCTTTCAATTCCGGCAGACATTGGATGGCCTTGGGCGTCATAAAATTGGGGTTTGCGAACAAGACGGCCTTTATCAAAGACAAGGATTTGGTGAACCATACCGTTTTCATAAAAAAACCTAAATTCTCCTTCCCGCTTTCCTTGCACATAACTCCCTGATTCCAGAAGGGATCCACTAGGATAATAGGTTAGCGCAGGGCCTTCTAAAAGCCCCTGGTAATAATGCAGAACTCTTTTTACGCGTCCTAAGAGATCGTATGAGATTGAGGTACCCTGTTTAACGCCATGTTCATACTCAATGCGCGCCCGAACCAGGCCGCCCTCATCGTAGAACGTCGTTACCCCATGTTGTTTCCCTTCTTGAAAAGTTGTTTGCATGAGAGGGATTCCGTTTTTATAAAATTCGGCAGGTCCGTAGGGAACGCCTTCTTTATAGCTTATTTTTTCTTTTAACTGCTGCGAAGCCTCATACCGTCGAGATTCTCCATGAAGCATTCCCTTCTCGAAAGACTGATGGGACAGAAGTTGTTCGTTATCTCCATATTGCTCTAAAACACCATGGAATTGGCCGTCAATTTTTTGACCCAAAAATCGCTTTTTCTGAGAAGGAAGCGACTTTCCTTCAAGAACCCCGTCTATTGACCCTTCGGCTTCTAAAATATCCTGTTCAATTTCATCACTCATGCTGATTTATCCATTCAATGTAATTAAAGCTCCCGTAACAGCCACCGTTGCACCTGCCGTAATGTCAATGGCAGCGCCCGCTTTAAGAGATACGTCCGCTCCTGCCTCCATCGTAGCGGTTGCACCCGCTTTCAAAGAAACTGTTTGTGCGGCCTCCACATTAAAATTACCTGTGCATTTAAAGGAAATATCCCCGTTGACGTCAAAGCTGACATTTCCATTGGCACATGTCACGATTATGTTTCCTTCATCCAATTGAATGGAATAATTGCCTTTGACGATTTGCAAAGATTTATTGCCGTTGATTAGTTTTAAGCTATCATTGCTTTGGGTACCTTGACGCTGTTCTTGTTGTTCTTCCTCGGCTTTAAGCAAAACAGTACGATTTCCCCCCACAATCGTGATATCTTGGTTATTCTGAATATCAATTTTGAAATCTTTTTGAGCATGAATGTAAATCTCTTCGGATTGCCTTTTATCTTCAAACCGAAATTCATTATACCCAGGGATAGCCTCTCCTTCTTTCTTGCTGGTCTGACTTTTAATCGTTGTTTTTGTAGGCTCCTCAGGCAAATAAGGAGGTTTGTTCTCTCCATTGTAAACGGACCCTATAACGAGAGGCTTATCAGGATCCCCATCAATGAATGAGACCACGACCTCATGGCCAACCCGGGGCGTAAATAAAGTCCCCCACTTCTGTCCCGACCACAAGGTTGCCACACGAACCCAACAAGACGTTGTGTCATCTTCTTTTTCAGAAGGATCCCAATGAAATTTGACTTTAATACGGCCGTATTCTTCCGTATAAATTTCTTCTCCCGGTTTCCCGGTGACTTTTGCGGTCTGTGTTCCATAAATCCGAGGCTTAGACGTTTTTTGAGCAGGTCTGAAAGGGATTGTCGCAGAAAAGGCTCGATAGCTATTTTTATAAAGCGGGGTATCTTCCCCTTCAGAAACAATGCGTGCTTCGTGAATGACTTCATAAAGAACATAGGCCTTATTCGCGTCGACGCGAGGATGTTTTTCCAAATTGAACTTATACCCTGCGATGAAGAAGGGAACGAGTGAAATACCCTCAACCATTTTTTGAGGAATTTCTTCTGACTGTAATTTGACTTTAACGAGTTCATCACCATAACTCTGTTGATCATAAATTTCATCGTAAGTCGTGATCTCTCCTCCCCCTGCATCAGACGTCCCCATAGCTTGTGCTTTCAAAGGTGCTTGAGGCATCAAATAGTTATAACTCTTTAACGTATTGCTCTTAGGCACAATTCGTTGCGTTATAAAACATGAACTTACTTTCAGCATAAAAGGTTCATGAGGAGCTGCATCATGAAAGCTTGCGGACATGGCATCTGGACAAAAAGGATGCCCATCGACAGAATCGGCAAGAAGGAGAGTGTGACTGCCTTGACTTTGTTGAAAGAAATAAAAAATCCCCTCCTCTTCCATCAACCGTGAAATAAAGTTAAAGTTTGTCTCATTATACTGGACACAAAAATCACGCTTTTGCATTCCCGCTGCAGTCACTTGATTTAAGTATGGAATTTTGTTTTCATCTAAGACTTCTTTAATAATATCCATCGCCGATTTATTTTGAAAAATGCGGCATTGGCCTGAAAAAGTTAACAGCCACAACGTTGGGTACAACGTTGCTCTATATACTGTCGACATTTTAAGGGGCTGAAATGGCGTTCCATCTTGTTTAAAGGCCCCTATAATTCCATTATATGTCCTGATCAGAGAACCTACACTCACAGACACTGTTGCGGATTGCCCCATAAGGGTATCAAAGCCAATCTCTCGGCTTTGGGCCGTCATAATAAGGGTGTACTCAAAAAGATCTGAAAGCCGCTCAACCCCTTGAAAAAAATTGAGCTCAAACGAAGTTCCGCCCGACGTTTTCACAGATAAAAAAACTTTGCCTCCCTTTTGTGCCATGGTGTGCCTCTTTTATTTTTTATTTATGATACCCTAATCTTCTTAAGGTCACCATAAGGCATTCTTGAATCTACAGCAGCCCTTTTTTATCAATCAGCAAAATATTAAGTTCCTTTGCTAAATCACGAAGTAAAACCCGTTTTTTTAGGGTGTGCCGCCTCCTTCATAACTGCTAGCGCTTCTTTTAAATCATAAAGACTTTCTGTCTTTTCTAGAATTTTCTCTAAGGTTGATAGGCGTTTCATAATGGATGCTCCTAAGGGCCAAAACGTACATTATGTACATTTTGGCTTAAAAAAAGGGCTGTCAATGAAAACTCAAGAAGACTTCCGAACAAATTCCTCTGTCTTCTCAGGAAATTCTACAGGAGGAAGAGGCACCTTAGGGTTTTTTAGAATAAAATCCACCATGCGCGCCGTTTGCCGTCCCAAATCAACCTGATTAGGGCCAAGTGCCGCTTGAGCGCCTTGGTCAACAACATCAAGGTCACTCACAAATGCGGGAATATTGCACTCGTTTGCAGCCTTTACAACGCTTTTAAAGGCCGATAAGGCCGTGTTATCGTTGTTGATAAAAATGGCATCAACTTTCCCACACAGACTCCGACTTGCCACCAACACATCACTGGATTTAGTAGCGGAAGCGAAGACCAACTTTAAATCCTGTTCCTTTGCAGCTCTTTCCATAAGTTTGTTAAGCGCCGTAGAATTGTCCTCCCCAGGATTATAAACAATTCCTATCCTTTTTAAGTTTGGCAAAAGCTTCTTAAAAAACTCAAATTGCGGTTTAGGGTCAACAAAGTCAGAAACTCCAGTGACTTGTCCTTTCGGCACTTGCAGATCGGTCACAAGCTTTGAGGCAAGCGGATCGCTAACAGCCGTAAACACGATAGGGATATCCGTTCCTTTAACCGCTCTCATGAGAGCTTGCGCTGCAGGAGTTCCAATAGCAACAATAAGATCGGCTTGTTCTGAAACGAATTTTTGAGCAATTTGTGCAGCTAAAGTTGGACTTCCCTGGGCCGATTGATAATCTAAAGATAGATTTTTTCCCTCTTTATACCCCAAGCTTTGCAGCTCTTCGACAAGTCCTTGACGCGCTTGATTTAAAGCAGGGTGTTCACTGGTTTGAAGAATGGAGATTTTTGTGGGAGCAGCTTGCGCTAAAGAAAATGAAAACAAGAAAATAAGAAGTGTAGTTTTAAGGGCTTGGATCAGGTTTTTAAGAGTATACATTTTAGATTCCTCGTTCTATCAAGTTGATTTAATTGAAAAGTTTTAAAGTTAATATGATGGTTATGATGTCGATGCATAAGTGATGCTCCTATAATTAATTTGGTGAGACTTTCTTATAAAAGTCAGTTTTAGTGTATATAAGTTTGTGAAAAAAAGAAAGTCTGATATCATATAGAAAGGGGAGCCTCTTATGTATAATATTCTTCAAGAAAGCGCAGGCAACATCATCGGGATTCGGATAAAAGATCATCTACGTGCTGAAGATTATGAAACCCTACTTCCCTACATTAAAGATCTCGTCGCACAGCATGGAACTATTCGAATTTTATCAGACCTCCGAGACTATAAAGGGGTTGAGTTCAGGGCAGCTTTAA